>NZ_JBEXYN010000019.1:0-164709 GCF_040630935.1 Streptomyces sp. NPDC005722 | reverse complement strand
GCCCGACTTCTGGGTCCGGCACGTCCGTGAGGCCGTACGCTTCCTGGACGGCGTCCGCGCCGGGATGCCCCGGGCCCGGCACCGGCGACCGGTTCAGGCGGCGGCGCCACACCTCCTGGCGCCAGACCCGTGCCGCGAGCCGTGTGCCCGGGTCCCCCGACCGCGGGGAACCCGGGCACACCACGTTCACGGGCGGTGTCAGTCGGCCGGCATCACCCACACGTCGGCGATCGAGGGGTCGTAGTCGGCGCCGGTGTCCTGGAAGCGGAGCCGTACGGTGCCGTCGGCCGTGTCGGCGGAGGGATCGACCACGAACTGGTGGGTGATCGTGCCCTGGCCGCCCTCGGTCCGCCTCAGGTCGACGCTGTGCACCACCTTGCCGTCGGCCTGGACGTCGTAGGTCTTGCGCCGGGGGCCGTCGAAGGTCTCGACGACGCGGACCACGAAGCGGCCGGTGGTGGGTACGGCGGCGTCGAACTCGAACCAGCCGCCCGGGTAGGAGGAGTGGGTGTACCGCCGGGTCAGCCCGGCCTCGGTGTTCGTCCCCGAGTGCTCCGACGCCGTGAGCCGGTGGGCGGACTCCGACGTCCCGTCACCGAGGTCGACGTGGTCGCCCGACTGCGCGGGCGGGGTGGGCAGGGAGACCGTGATCGTGCCGGTGGCCTGCTCCGCCGCCGTCGAGCCGGTCGCCGCGGTGACCGCGGCCGGGCCCTCGACTACGGTGAGGGGCACCGTCACCGCGGTGTCGACCGTCGTCTCCTGCCCCGAGGCCAGCTGGTAGCCGACCGGGTCCGGCGTCGGCCAGCCGTCCGGGAGGCCGAGCGTGAGCTTGCCGGACTGCGCGACGTCGGTGCGGTTGGTCAGCACGGTGCGGACGGTGGTCCGCTCGCCCGGGGCGGCCGGGTCGGGCGTGGTGGACACCCGGCCGATGGCGACGCCGGGGGCGATCACCAGGCCCGCCGACACCGGTAGCGTCGCCGTTCCTCCCGCGTACTGGTAACTCACCGAGCCGGTGAGGTCGGCCACGGACGCCGGCGCGTCCTTCGCGACGGTGACGTCGTAGGCGTGCTCGAGCGTGCTGCCCGCGCCCGTCGTGGTCGCGTGCCGGCCCACGGGCTTCACCGTCCAGCCGCTGGGTGCCCGCAGTGTCGAATCGACGCCGGTCAGCGGCTGCTTGCCGGTGTTCTTCACGGCCACGTTCACGCGGACGACGTCGCCCGGGAGGATCTCGCCGGCCGGCACGTCCAGCGCGGCCACCGCGCCGACCAGGCGCGACGACGCCCGCGAAAGGACCTTCTCGATGCCGGCCAGTGAGTCACGCAGCTTCGTGGCCGCCGCCTTGTCGATCGCGCCCTGCTCGGCGTACGTCCGCGTCCACCGGTCGAGGTCGGCCACGCCGGCGAGCGCACGGTGCACCGCGGCGGCGGTCAGCCGCTCGTCCGCGCCCTGGGCCTGCAGGCGCCACGCGGCGTCGAGCTCCTTCCGCGTCAGGACGGTGCGAAGCTGCAGGTGCCCCTTGGCGATCTTGCCGAGACCGCGCACCTGCAGCGCGTCGACGTCGTCGGCGAACGACCCCGCCTGGGCCCGGGCCGCCCCCAGGTCCCCGAGCACCGGGTCGACCGCGAACGCGTAGTGCCCCGAGCCGACCTCCAGCACCACGTCCCCGCCGGCCTGCTCGACGTAGGCCACGTCGTCGACGTCGCCGATCGGCCTGCCGCCCTCGGTGACCGCCCAGCGGTTCGCCGCCGGGATGCGCACCTCGGCGGTGGTGTTCGCCGGCACGGTGACGTCGAGCTTCATCGCCCCGCCCGTCGTGTCCCACGCGCTGCGCACGGTGCCGTACGGCGTGTCGTGGCTGAAGTCGACGTGGTCGACGCCCTCACCGGGCTCGGGGGCGATGAGCACCTTGCGGTAGCCCGGTTCCGCCGCCGAGACGCCCGCCATAGTGCGGTACATCCACTCGCCGACCGCGCCGTACGCGTAGTGGTTGAACGAGTTCATGCCGACGTCGTTGAAGGTGCCGTCGGGGTTGATGGAGTTCCACCGCTCCCAGACCGTGGTCGCGCCCTTGCCGATCTCGTAGCCCCAGGACGGGTAGTCCGTGTGCTGCAGCAGCCGGTAGGCGATGTCGGTGCGGCCCGCCTCGGTGAGCGCCGGCAGCAGTCCGTCGACGCCGAGGAAGCCGGTCGACAGGTGGTAGTCGCGGCGCTCGAGGGTCTTGACGAACTTGGCGACGATCGCGTCGCGCCGGTCGGCGGGGGCGAGGTCGTTGGTGAGCGTCAGGATGTACGAGGTCTGGCTGTCGCCCTTGACGGTGCCGTCGGCGCCGATGAACGCCGCCTGGTAGGCCGACCTGATCGCCTCGTGGCGCTGCCGGTACGCGGCCGCGTCGTCGTCCCGTCCGACGGCGGCCGCCATCTGGGCGAACTCGAGGGTGCTCTTGGCGACGAACGCGGTGTCGAGCACGTCGGCCGGGGTCGCGTCGTCGAGGTTGAGCCAGTCGAGGTAGCCGCCGGCGGAGCGGATGTGGTTGGTGGAGTCGGCGTCGAGGAAGTCGACGTAGGCCTTCATCATGTCGTAGTTGTCGCGGATGACGTCGGTGTCGCCGTAGGCCTGCCACAGCGTCCACGGCACGTGCACGCCGGCGTCCATCCAGCCGGCCGACTCGTAGCCGCCGTCGAAGCGTCCGGGGACCACGGGGGCGACACCGGGCAGCGAGCCGTTGGGCCGCTGGGTGTCCCGCAGGTCCTGCAGCCACTTGGTCAGGAAGGACTGGGCGTCCATGTTGTACACGGCGGTGCGGGCGAAGACGTTGATGTCGCCGGTCCAGCCCATCCGCTCGTCGCGCGCCGGGGTGTCCGTGGGGATGGACAGGAAGTTGCCGCGCATGCCCCAGACGATGTTGCTCTGCAACTGGTCGACCAGGTCGGAGTCGGTGTCGAGGCTGCTGGTGAGGTCGCCGTCGGTGCCGACGACGACGCCGACCAGGTCCTTGGCCGCGGGGGCCTGGTCGACGCCGGACACCTCGACGTAGCGGAAGCCGTGGAAGGTGAACGAGGGCTCGAAGGTCTCCGGCCGGTCGCCGGCGAAGGTGTAGTGGTCGGTCGCCTTCGCGGTGCGCAGGTTCGCGGTGTAGAGCGTCCCGTCGGGGTTGAGGACCTCACCGTGACGGATCGTCACCGTACGGCCGGGCTCGCCCTTGAGGGTGAGGCGGACGTGGCCGACCATGTTCTGCCCGAGGTCGTAGAGGAAGGTGCCCGGGGTCGGCGAGTCGATCCGCTTGGCGGTCCTGAGTTCCTGGGTGACCCGTACGTCCACCGCGGTCTGCGGTTCGAGCACGTTCACGGGCTCGTCGCGGACGTCCGCCGTGGCCCAGTCCGCGTCGTCGTAACCGGGCTTGTCCCAGCCGGCGACCTGCTGCGCCACCCGGGCGTCGTAGGACTCGCCGTCGAGGAGGTCGGCCTCCCGCGTCGGACCGGAGGTGGTGGTCCAGGTGCCGTCGGTCCGGACAGTGGTGCTGGTGCCGTCGGTGAACTCGACCAGCATCTCGGCGATCACCGAGTCGTCCTTGCCGTAGACGTCGGTCCCGAACATGGCGACCTTGCCGCTGTACCAGCCCGGTGCGACCTCGGCGCCGAGCACGTTGGCGCCGGCGCGGACCTGCCGGGTCACGTCGTAGGTCTGGTAGTCGATGCGCTTGTCGTACGCCGTCAGTCCGGGCGCGAGTTCGGCGTCGCCCACCCGTGCGCCGTTGAGGCGCAGTTCGTACACGCCGCGTGCGGAGGCGTAGACGCGGGCCCGGGCGACCTTCTTGCCGCCGAGGTCGAACTCCTTGCGCAGCAGCGGGACGGCCTCGTCGCGGCGCAGCCAGGCCTCGCCGCCCTCGCTGTCGACACGCAGGCCTTCGGCGGTGACGGTGCCGGACGCGAAGGTGCGGTCGCCCGCCGGGAAGGCGGTGTCGGCCAGGACGGCGCCGTCGGCGCTGGTGACCGTGACGTCGCGGACCAGTCCGCGCTCCGCGCCGCTGGTGCGGAAGCCCATCGTGCCGGGGCCGCCGAACGTGGTGTCGGTGCGCCGGTCCAGCTGCTTGCCGTCGACGGTGGTGGTGATCGTGTCGCCGTCGACGGCGATCGCGTAGTCGTGCTCGGCGGCGAAGTCGAACCCGGCGGGGAACGGTGTCGCCTTGAGGACCGAGTAGCCGCTGTTGCGCTTCACGTGGGGGCGCAGCGCGTCGTCGGCCTCGCTGATCTGCCACATGTAGGCGTTCTCGGTGTCCTGGCCGCGGAAGTAGACGCCGAGCGCCCCGTTGATGCCGGAGGCGGTGAACTCGACCGTGTAGTCCTTCCACCGGGCGCCGAGGGCCGGTGTGTCGGCGCCGATCCACGAGGCGCTCCACGGCTGGCCGCCCAGAGCGGTGCCGAACGTGGCGGGCTTGCTCCACTGGGAGGCGGTGCCCCGGTCGTCCCATACCCGGACGGACCAGACGTAGTCGGTGTGCGGCCGCAGCGCGGGGCCGCCGTAGCGGACGCCGACCGACTGGCGTGAGGTGACCTTCCCGCTGTCCCAGACGTCGGGTCTGTCGATGCGGCCGGCCGAAGAGGCGACGTGTATCTCATAGGCCCGTTGCGTGACGCCGCGGCGTTCGGAACCGAGCTGCCAGCCGAGTGTGGGTGCTGTCAACGGGATGCCGAGCGGCTCGTCAAGGGCGTTGACCGTCAGATGGCTGACGCTCGTTGCAGCGGCGGCTGGGGCGGCGGGTGGACTCGCTGCCGTCGCCGTCGTGGTGGGCACCACGACGAGGACAGATGCAGCGACCACGGCGGCGATGTGCTGACGCACGGGCGCTCCTCAAGAGGCGTAATGAATCGCTTCAATGACACTCTGGAGGGCATCCCACCACTCTGGCAACGAGTTGGACAGACTTGCTCGCGCAGATTCGATAGATCAATGAAACGGTTTAACCCGACGGGTCCATCGCGTCCTGTGGTGGAGGGGGTTGACCCGGTGCCTTGGCGGCCCGGCCCACGAGCCGGCCTGCCGCGCTCCCGGCAGGCCGCCGGATACGGCGAAGACCGTGTTCCGGATGAGGCTGCCCGGGGATGTCGGGAGCGGGAATCGTCCGCTGCGCCGGCACCACCCCAACCGAGCGCGGCGACAGTGCCGTTGGCTGTCAACCGGCCGTCCCGACAACACCCGGCAGTAGGGGTGGATCGCTCGGAGGGGTGAGCCTAGTTTGAAGTGTCCACGACCCGGGAGGGGGCCCGATGAGACGTACGGAAGCGGCCAGGCAACTGGGGAGGTTCGTACGCGAGCACCGTACCGACGGCGCACGGCGTCTGCGGCAGGCGGGCATCTGGCTGCTCGTCGGGGCCGCGGGCACGGCCATCGGGCTTCCGATCGCCATCGCGTCGGTGGGCACCACCGAGGGGGCACCGGGACTGGCGGGGCTCCTGCTCGGCCTCGGCCTGGTCGGGTTCGGCCTGGGGACCTGGCGGCTGGTGCAGGCGTTCCGGACCCGGGAACAGTGCTTCGACATCCACGAGCGCGGGTTCACCTACCGGGTGGCGGGCACCGCCACCGTGATCCCCTGGGAGGACGTCGCGCACGTGAGCACGTCCGGCGGCGACGACCGGCCGCTCGCCGAAGCCCGGGGCATGGGCTCCACGTGCCGGATCCACCTGCGCAGCGGACGCCGGATCCACGTCGACACCTTCACCGAGGACATCCACGACCTGGCGGCGGTCATCCACCGGGCGGTCAGCCTCGGGGAGCACCCCAAGGGCCGGGCACGCTGACGGGGAGGCACCGGCCGGTCGTCCCGGATCGGCCCGGCTCCGACGTGACGGCTACAGGCCCGCCCGGGTGAGCAGCCACTCCATGCGCTCGACGGGCAGGTACGGCGAGGCAGCGGCGGCCTCCGCGACGCGCCCCGAGGAGTCGGCGAGGAGCCGGAACAGGGACGGGAGCGGAAGGTTGCGGTGGGCCGCGACCGCGCTGCGGACGCGCTGTTCGGTGTCGGAGGCCAGCTTCCCGGCGAGTTCCGCGGGCAGATCCGGATCGCGGGGCGCGAAGGAGCGGAGCCGGGGCTCGGGGTCCGTGGCGAAGCGCCGCAGCACCTCCGGGGGGAACGCCAGGACCTCGGCCCCGTCCCACCAGAACGTGAACTTGTCCCGCCTGCGGTAGCGGCGCTCGATGCTCTCGGCGGTCGCGGGATCGACCAGGTGCGGGGCGGCGGCCGCCATGGTGAGGCGGACGATCTCCTCCTCGTCGTCGAGCAGCCGGGCCACCGCTTCGGCGGGAAGGCCCTTGCCGGCGGCCGCCGAGACGCGGAAGCCGACGTAGGGCGAGTCGACGTACGGCAGCGGGTCGGCCGTGACCCATGGCAGCCGCAGGATCCGCAGTTCCGTCGGCGCGAAGGAGTCCTGGAACCACCGCAGGACCGCGTCGTCGTCGGCGTCGGGGCCCGGATCGGCCTGCGAAAGCGACACCTCGTGGACCGAGGCGTGGATCCGCGCCCGCACGTGCTCGGGCGTGTCGGGCCGGGCGAAGACCTTCACCCGGACGTTCAGCGCCGGATCGACGGCGAGGACGTCGCGGACCGAAGGCGGCAGGTCGGGGTGCCGGGCGAGCTCGGCGCGCACGTCGCTGTCCGGATCGTCGGCGAGCCGCCGGAGGGTGTCCGGATCGAGAACCGCGTGAACCACCGCGCCCGCCCGGGTCCCGGGGTCCGCGAGCAACGCCGGCAGCAGATCCGACGGCGGTACGGGATGGGGATGATCCGCGAAGTAGGTCGAGCAGGCCGCGGCCCGGACCTCGGCCTCGGGATCGGTCAGCAGGATCCGGCGGACCGCTTCCGGCGCCCCCGGCCAGTGCCTCGCCAGCGCGGCGCGGACCGCGGGGTCGCGGTCGTCGGCGAGCCGGGCCCGGAGGTCGGGCGGTGTGTGGCGGCCCTTGGCCAGGTCCTCGCGGACCTGTCGAGCGGGGTCGTCGATGAGCTGCTCCAGCATCTCCCTCGGTGCGGTCGCGACGTTGACGACGAGCGCGGACCGCACCCCCTTGTCCCGATGGGCGGCCAGCCGGATGCGGAACCGGTCCGGCAGACGGTCGTTCAGCGCCAGACCGTGCAGGAGCCGGTCGTCGTCGGTCGCCACGATCTCGGCGACCATGCCCTCGGTGAGATCCGGACGCCGCGCCACCTTGCCCATGCCCCACCGCCAGGCGAACAGCCGCCGGATCATGGGAGCCGGCAAGGCGGGATTCACCGCCAGGCCGTCCATCACCTCGCCGAGGTGGACCGGAGTCAGGGCATCGGCATCCATGCGGCCAGGATGCCAGGCGGCCTCCGACGCGACGCGGGGTGGTCCGCGGTCGGCACGCGATCTCGCCGGCACGTCCCGCCGGTTCGGGCCGCCGCCGACAGCGGCGGCCCTCCCTTCGCCGCTGCCGTCAGGAGGGGTGCAGTTCGACAACGACGCGATAGCTCGCGGGTTCTGACGTGATGTGGAGGCCCGGATCGTCGAACATGCGCTGCAGCGAGGCATGCCACTCGGGGTTGCCGGTCGCCTTGTCGAGCGCGGTGCCCGAGGCCCACTCGGCGACGTGGACGAACCGCGTCTCGGGGGCGTCGGCCAGGGGGCGGTGCAGACGGGAGCGGACGAAGCCGGGCTGGGCCGACATGATCCGGGCGTTCTCCTGGTACACCTCGGCGAAGTGGTCGGCCTCGTCCGACGGCACGCTGTAGCTCTTGATGACGGTGACCGGGCCGTCGACGCCGGTCTTCGATTCCAGGGAGTGACTCATGCACACGGTGACCGGCGGCGCTTCGGTCCTGTGACAGGCCGTCGGATCTCTTTACCGCCTGATGACCTGACGCCGCCCCTCGAGGCCGCCGTTCCGCGGTCCGCCAAGCGACGCCGTACGTCAGCGGGGGCGGCGGATGCGGATGGGGCCACGGGCCTCGTCCGGCTCGACGGGACGGCCTCCCTGCGTGATCTCCACCTCGCCGGCCGCCACGAGCCGCCGGGCCGCGCGCCGGGCCGCTTCCATCAGCTCCCGCCAGCCGTCGTCATCGCCTTCGTACGCCGCCCTCGCCGCGTCGGAAGGGCAGATCGACGCGGTCGGAGCGCGATCGTCCAGCAGCTCCAGGATGGCTCGCTCCAGGCGCCGGCCTGTTCGCCGCTCGTCGCCGGACACACGACCAGTGTCGCAGCTTCCGCCTGGGCATACAAAGCCCCCAGATCACCCACGAGGCACAGAGACCGTGTCTTGTGGTGCCGGGCGTCGCCATGCAGGGTGGCTCCCCCGCCGACGCCGGCGAGGGGCGGTCGCGCCGGTTCAGGCCTCGTACTCGGTGAGGTCGATGGTGTGGACGCGCAGCGGGAAGCCGTACGTGGGATGCGTGGTGTCGTGCTCCGGCACCATGCCGAGCTTGCGGATCACCTTCTCCGAGGCGGCGTCACCGATCCGGGCGACCGCGACCAGGCGTTCCAGGCCGCGGTCCTGGAGCGCGAACTCCATCGCGGCGTGTGCGGCCTCCGAGGCGTACCCCTGGCCCCAGAACTGCGCTCCCAGCCGCCAGCAGACGGACACCTCGGGCATCACCTCGGGCAGGAACGCGGGCAGCGTGAGGCCGGTGAAGCCGGCCAGTTCCCCCGAGGCGAGCAACTCGACGGCGAACAGCCCGAAGCCCTCCTCGTCCCATTCCTCCTCCCACCGCTCGATGGCCTCCGCCGTGTGTTCCAGGTCGCGCACGGAGCCGTCGCCGACCCAGCGCATGACCCGCGGGTCGCCGTTGATCTCGGCCATGGGGACCAGATCGTCGTCCTGCCAGCGGCGCAGGAGCAGGCGGGGGGTCTGGATCTCGGTCATCGGCTCTTCCCGTCGGAGGTGGAGGCCGCAAGGGTAACCGGTGCGGCGGCCCGTCCCGGCCGCCCGCGGTGGCCTGCACCGTCCGAGTGACGCACCGGGCGGGCTCCGCGCGGCCTGCCGCGTCACCCGGGCGGGTCCGCGCTTCCCGCCTAGGGTGACGCCAGGAGGTGGCGGATGCGAGTGGGGCTGCACGCGCTCGGCATCGGTGACGGTGCCCGTCCGCAGGTCGTCGCCGCTGTGGCCGCGACGGCGGAGGCGCACGGTTTCGCCAGGCTCTGGTGCGGCGAGCACGTGGTGCTCGTGGACGCACCCGCCTCCCGGTACCCGTACTCCCCCGACGGACGCATCGCCGTGCCCGCGGACGCGGACTGGCTCGACCCGCTGCTCGCCCTCACCTACGCCGCCGCTGTTACCAGCCGGATCGAGCTCGCCACCGGGGTGCTCCTGCTGCCGGAGCACCACCCGGTGGCGCTCGCCAAGCAGGCCGCCACACTCGACGTGCTCTCGGCCGGACGCTTCACCCTGGGGGTGGGGGTCGGCTGGTCGGCGGAGGAGTTCGCCGCGCTCGACGTGCCCTTCGCCGCGCGCGGCCGGCGCGCCGAGGAGTACCTCGCCGCGATGCGCACCCTGTGGGCCGAGGACCCGGCCACCTTCACCGGGGAGTTCACCCGGTTCGACGCGATCCGGGTCAACCCCAAGCCGCTGCGCGGGGCACGGCTCCCGGTCGTCGTCGGAGGCAACAGCGACACCGCGCTGCGCCGCGCGGCGGCGCACGCGGACGGCTGGTACGGCTTCAACGTCCCCGCCGCCGACGTCCCCTCGCGCACGGCCGTCCTCGCCGACGCGTGCGCCCGCCACGGCCGCGCCTTCGACCAGTTCACCGTCGCGGTCGCGTTGAGCGACGGCACGCCGGAACACCTGCCCGCCCTCGCCTCGGCGGGCGTCTCGGAACTCGTCGTCGTCGGCGCGCCCCCGCCGGACCCCGACGCCGCCACCGCGTGGGTCGCGCGACTCGCCCGCACCTGGATCCCCGACGCAGGGTGACGCCGGGCCGACACGGCAGTTGTCACAAACGCGCGGCCGACCCGGTCAGGGAGGTGACCACACGGAGAGCAACCACCCTCGTCGCGAGCGCACTTCGGCGGGCACCTCGCGACCGCCGGCGCCCATGCCGAAGGTGGGCTCCCGTGCGCCCAAGACACCGAAGTGAGCACACGCATCCATGATCCAGGACCGGTCCACCCCTTCCGCAGTCGCCTCGTCGGCGGGCATCACGACGCTGGACGACCTCCGTCAGCACCTCCAGTGGGCCATCGAACTCGAACACGCCACGTTGCCGCCCTACCTGACGGCCTTGTACTCCCTCGACCCCGGACGGAACCCGGACGCCGCGCAGTTGATCGGCGGCGTCTTCGTCGAGGAGATGATCCACCTCGCCCTCGCGGCGAACCTCCTCAACGCCGTCGGCGGACAACCCCGCCTGGACGCGCCGCACCTGCTGCCGGGACATCCGCGGACCATGCCCCACGCCGACCCGTCCATCGAGTTGTCGCTGCTGCCCTTCGGGGACGAGGCCCTGGCGATGTTCCTCCGCCTGGAACAGCCGGCGCGCCCGGGGGACCCCGCCGAGGGCGACGGCTACGAGACGATCGGCCAGTTCTACGACGCGGTCGGCAAGGGCCTGCGGCTGCTGTGCGACGAACTCGGCGAGGACCGGGTCTTCACCGGGGACCCCGCCCGCCAGGTCGCCGGCGGCCCGTTCGCGCACACCGCCGGGCACCTGAGCCCGGTCACCGGCCTCGACTCGGCGCTCGCGGCGCTGGAGGAGATCGTCGAGCAGGGCGAGGGCGCGGCACGCGCCGGGGTCTGGGACGGGGACGTGGACCTGTTCCACCCCGGGACCAAGGCGGTCTCCCACTACTACCGGTTCCGGGAACTGGCGCTCGGCCGGCGGTACCGGCCCGGGGACACGCCCGAGTCCGGCCCCACGGGGGAGACGGTGACGGTCGACCCGGCCGGCGTCCGCCCCCTGCGGCCCAACCCCCGGCTGGAGGACCACCCCGAGGGGAGCGCGATCCGCACCGCGCAGGAGGCGTTCAACCAGACGTACTGCACGATGCTCCACCTGCTCGAGGAGGCCTTCAACGGCAACCCGGCGATGCTGGGGATGTCGGTGGGCACGATGTACGCGGTCAAGCAGCAGGCGCAGGCGCTCATGGCCATGCAGGACGACGACGGCCTGGCGGCCGGCCCGACCTTCGAGTACGTCGCACCCGAGCACCGCGTCTGAGTTCCCGCCCGCCGCCCGCCGCGTGACGGGTCCGGCTGCGGCGGGGGCGCGCCGTCCGGGCGGCGCGGGGCGGCTCAGCCGCTCTTCGCCGCCCGGACGGCGTCGCGCAGCGCGTCCTTGAACGAGCTACCGGCGGGGTCGTCACCGAGGGCGACGTGCAGGGACTCGGCCTCGGACCGGTCCGACCAGCGGGTGAACACCGACATCCCGCTGTCGACGGCCAGTCGCTGATCGCCTTCGGTGAGGGTCATGTCGGCCAGCCGCCCGGAACGTGCCGTGGTCGTCCCCGTGCTCGTGTCGGTCACCGAGACCAGCAGGTGCCTCGGCAGCAGCACGGCGGCGGTCAGCGTCTCGCGCAGGGCGCCGCCCCCGGTCAGGCGCGCGAGGACGCCGGGACGGCGCCGGGGCACGCTGCGGGTCTCCACACAGACGGTCGCGGCCGCCGCGACGTCGCCGAGCAGTTCGGTCTCGGCCGTGGCCAGTATCGCCGTGCGCAGCCGGGAGTCCAGGTCCCCGACCGTGCAACCGCGGCTCCTACGGGCGTACAACTGCTCGGACATGGAGGCATCGTAGCCCTCGGGGCCGCCATGACCACCGGCTTCCGCCGAAGCTCATGGGGCGTCATCGGTGCGTCATCGGTGCCACGTCGGAGTCACAAGGCCGCCTGCTGGGCCGCCTGGTAGGCGTTCCAGAGAGGTTGTACGACGGTGCACCGGCGGGCGGCGCCGTCCTGGCAGGTGGAGCACGAGGTCGCGTGGTCGAGCCAGGCCCGGTACGCCGTCTGGGCCGCCTGGTTCGCCCGGCTCACACGCGCCCGAACCACGGCACCGGGCCCGGAGCCGGTCTCCAGCCAGCGCTCGGTGAACCCGGGTTCCTCCTCCCCCATGACCAGACTCCCCCAACCTCGCCGGATCCCGCATCCGGCCGGCCCCACCGACGGACACCCCAATGTATCGGGCCGCCGCCCACGCCACGCGATCCTCCCGGGCATCCGGGCACCGTCACGGGCCCGCACCGTACGGGCAGTTCGCGGCGGCGTGAGGGGGCACCGAGGCGTCCCGGTACCGCTCCGCAACCTCGATTTGGTGTCACGTTCGTTGACACCAAATGGGGTCGGTGGTCCACTGGTAGCCGCATGGACGACAAACGGACCTATGAGATGAAGGCCCGGGCGCAGACCACGGCGCAGACGCGACTGCGGATCATGCGGTCGGCCTTCGACCTGTCGAACGAGACCAAGTCGCTGGAGATCGTGCTCTCCGACGTGGCGGCGCGCGCGGGCGTGAGCGTCCGGACCGTGCTGCGGCACTTCGGCAGCCGGGACGGGCTCTTCGACGCGGTCGCCGCGTACGTCCGCGACGAGGTGCGCGACGAGCGCGTCACGCCGGTCGGCGACGTGCCGACGGCGGTCGCGGTGCTCTTCGACCACTACGAGCGGCGCGGCGAGATGGTGCTGCGGTTGCTCGCCGAGGAACTCGGCGACCCGCGGGCGCGGTCGGTGACCGACGAGGGCCGCCGGATGCACCGCGTCTGGGTGGAGGAGGTCTTCGGACCGCAACTGTCCGGGCTCACGGCCTCCGCACGCGAGACGGCGACCGACCTGCTGGTCGTCGCCACCGACGTCTACACATGGAAGTTGCTGTGCCGGGACCGCGGACTGCGCCGCGACGTGGCACAGCGGCGGGTCGAGCATCTGGTCGGAGCGGTCCTGGGGAGGACCGCAGGGGAGGAACGTTGAGATGGCCCGGATCCTTTTCGTCACCTGGGACGGCGGGGGCAACCTGCCGCCGGCCCTCGGCATCGCCGCAGAACTGACCCGGCGCGGTGACACCGTCCGGTTCCTGGGCCATCCCAGGCAGCGGAAGGCCATCGAGGCGGCCGGGTTCCGCTTCGAGCCCTACGCCTCGGCGCGGCCCTGGTCGGCCACGGCGGTCGACAACAGCCCGGCGACCTTCATCGGCATGTTCACCGACGCCGGACCCGCCCGCGACCTGGTGGCGAGCGTGGCACGCGAGCCGGTCGACCTCGCGGTGATCGACTGCATGAGCCTGCCCGCACTGCGCGCCGCCCAGCAGACGGGCCTGCGCCACGTCGTGCTGGCCCACACCTTCTACGAGTACCTGGTCAGGAACTGGTGCCGCGGCCCGGTGGGCCTGATGGCCGCCGCCCGGGGGTACCGCCCGAAGCGGCTGTGGTCGTCCGCCGAGGCGGTGCTGGTCACCGCCCTGGAGGAACTCGACCCGGCGGCGCGGCGGCCCAGGCCGCGCAACGTCCACCACACGGGGCCGGTGCTCGCGGGGCGGGCGGTGCCCGCGGCGACCTCCGAGGGGCAGCGCATCCTGGTGAGCCTGAGCACCATCCACTACCCCGCCCAGGCCCGCGCCCTCCAGGCGATCCTCGACGCCGTCGCCGGCCTGCCCGTCCACGCCGTGGTGGCGACCGGCCACGCCGTCGAGCCCGCGACGCTGCGCCCGCCGGACAACGCCGAGGTCCACCGTTTCGTCCCGCACGCCCTGGTGATGCCCGGGGTCTCGCTGGTCGTCGGTCACGGCGGGCACGGCACCACGATGCAGGCGCTCGCCCACGACCTGCCGCTGGTGGTCATGCCGATGCACCCCATGCTCGACCAGCCGATGATCGCGAAGGCGGTCCAGGGACATGGCGCCGCCAGGGTCCTCCGGCGCGACGCGGCTCCCGAGCGGATCCGCGAGGCCGTCACCGAACTGCTCGGCTCCGGCCCCCACCGGCAGGCCGCCGCCCGGCTCGGCGCGCGGCTCCGCGCCGACGGCGGCGACGTGGCCGCGGCCGACCGGATCGGCGCGCTCGCCGCGGCCCCCGCCTGACCACCTGCGCCGAGCGCACCGCGGCGGCAGCCGATGCCCCGGGCTCGGTGCGCAGGGGAAGGAAGCAGGAGGACCCCGGCCCTCGCGGGGCCGGGGTCCGTCACGTCCGCCGGAGAGGACCGCCTAGGTCGCCACCCATCCGCGGACGACCTCGGCGACCGCCCTGACGTCCAGGGCGTCCCGGTCGATCCGCGCCGCCAGCTCCGCCGCCTCCTTCGCGCCCACGGTCACGATCGCCCCGCTCGCCGTCAGGTACGCCGCCGCGACGACCGCGGCGAACAGCTCGTTGGCGTGCTCCAGCGCCGGCACCCGGATCAGCTGGTGCATGAGGGCGGCGGCGCGGTGGTGCGCCTCCGTGTAGACGGGGGTGTCCATCACCTTGTCGGCGTGCCTGCCCACGGCGGCCGCCATGGAACCGAAGTCGGTGATGTCGGGGTCTCCGGGCATGTGCCGGTGCGCGAGGTCCAGCAGCCACGCCCGGTCGATGTGGACGATCACGCCGCGGCCCCGGCACCCTCACCGGCCTTCGGGTGACCGAACGCCTCCGCGAAGGTGTCGCCCCAGGTGTCCGCGAAGTGCGCGCCCGCGCCCAGGAACCGGTGCCGGAGGTCGTTGGCCTCGTCCGCCAGGACCTGGCGGGCGTAGTCGGACACGCTCATTCCGGCGGCCTTGGCCCGCGCCTCGATGCCGGCGGCCGTCTCCGCGTCCACCCTCACGTTGATCTGCCTCTGGCTGCTCATACCGGCACTTTAGCAGCCCGTACGTGTCGCTACGCCGCATCGGCGGACCCCTTTCCCGCCCTGGACGGCTTGTCGAGCGGCACCACTTCGTCGCGCCCGCGATGCTCCTGACACCACTGCCGCGTCCGCGGTCCCGTTCGCTTCCACATCCGGGGAACAGCCCCTGCATACACGGGAATTCAGGCCGCGCGCCCGGTGATGCGGCGCTATTCTGGGCTCCCCTTCCCGTCAGGGATGCGGGGAAGCAGCAACGGGGGGCTACCGGTGGATGCTGACGCGACGCGGCGTGCCGCCCGACGGCTTCGGGCTCTGGACGACTGGTTCCTGTCGGCCGAGAAATGGCTCAAGGTGGACGAGGTGCTGCGGGATCTGAGCGCGGCCCTGACGGCCGGGAAGGCCGCGGAATCCGACGAGGCGGTCGCCAAGGCCCTCGACGAACTGCAGGGGCTGCAGTCCAGCCATCGCGCCAAGGCCCTGCCAGGCGCCCGGAAGACCCCCATCTCGCCGGAGCTGCGCGAGCAACGCAACACCCTGGTCGGCGAACTCTGCCTCCGCCTGGACGGAACGGACGGACAGGGCGACGCGGGGTGCACGCCGCCCTCGGACGACTGAGCGTCCTTCGTCCTCCTGGAAGGGGTGACGCCTGGTGCACCGGTTCGCCAAACCGTCGCTGATCATCACCTGCTTCGCGCCGGCCGCGCCGGAGTGGGGCGGGGCCTCTCCCCATGCGTACCTGCGGCGCCTCTGGGACGCCTGCCGGCTGCTCGGCATGACGGCCCCGATCGACGGCCTGCCCACGGACGAGCGTCTCAGGCTGGACGGTCGTGCGGCCACTGTTGCGGCGTACACCGTCCTGGCCGGGGCGCGGACGCGGACGGACGGTCCCGGCGTCCACGCCGCGTTGCTGTTCGCCGAGCACGACGTGGTGGGACTGGTCGCCCTGCTGGCGCCGAACGACCCCGACGCCGGCCCCGAACAGTGGAACACCCTGCTGAACCAGTGGTCGGCGGCCGTGGCCCGGGCAGGAGCCACCGATCCCCCGCCGGAGCAGATCCTGGGCGAGTTCCACGTCTTCACCGCGCTGTACCGGGAAGGCAGATCCCGCTCGGAACGGTCCATGGCCCAAGTGGTCCGACAGCACGCACCGGCGTCCGGCGACGGAGAGCAGAGCTGGTGGCGCGGGCACGACGTCACCGAGCACGGGTTCTCCGTCTGGCGCACCGGCCGGGGCGACCCGGCGCAGGTGGTGGGCGACTTCTGCGTGCTGGCTCCGGCGCGGGCCGAGGAGGCGCTGGACGAGTGGGCCTGGGCGGTGTCGGGTGAGTACGGCATGCGGCCGCTGACCCGGTACCTGATGCATGCCGCCAAGGCCGGTTTCGAGGCCCGCGTCTACCAACGCGCCAACAGGAGATCCCTCCACGAGCGCCTGGCAGCGAGCGACCGGGAGAGCGAGGCCCTGCTGCGGGCGCTGCAGCCCAGCGCGTCCGGCGATCCGGTGAGCCTCAAGGACGTCCTGGCCGCGGCCGCCCAACTGGACCGGACACGGCTCGGGCCGCAGGGAACGCTCTGGTCCCTCACCAAACATCGGGACCTGGCCCGCACGGTGGGCCTCGCGGTCACGAACATGCGCCGGTTCACGCCCCCGTCACGGCGCGTCGGTGCCGGCACCTCCTGGCCGGAGCGCGACGTGGCGGCCGCCGAGGCCCTGATCGCCGAGATCCAGGACGACGTGGAGTACATGTCGACCGCCCGCGAACGCGCCGAGTCGGCGCGCGCCGCCGCCACCGCCGTCACCGACCGGGCGCTGAACGAGTACCGGAACCGGTTGAGCCTGGTGCAGACGTCGACCCTGGGGTCCCTGCTGACCGCGCTGACCGTGGTGCAGACCCTCGACTACGACCTTCCGCTCCCGAAACCGGCCCAGTTGCCGGCGATCCTCGTCCTCGCGGCCGTCGCGCTGCTGCTGCCGCTTGCCGTACTCAGGCAGGCCGCGGTGTCGGCGGTCTCCCTCTCCTACCGCTGGATCGACTCGGCGGCCGCGGGCCTGCTCGGGTCCTCGGTGTGCTGGCTGGCGCTGACGGTGTGGCGCCTCCGGCTCGGTCACACCCTGCTGCCGCCCGTGGTGACGCTGTGCGCGTGCGCGGCCGTGGGACTGGCCGTCACCGCGGCGGTCCACCGGGCGGCCCGCCGCCGCTGACTCCCCCGGCTCGTCCTTGCCCCCGACTGCCGACCACCGCCCGTCCTCACAGAAGCGGGAGCCGAACAGACCATGTCCCAGTCGACGAGCCCACCGCCGCACGATCCCGTCTCGGCCGTCCTCGAGCTGATCGGACAGCTCGACGTCGAGGACGTCATCCTGCGCTTCGACGTGGACTTCGACGTCCCCATGCGGCAGGACGACGCCCTGCGCCTCCTGCGGCTGGCCGCCGGGCCCGATCAGGGCCGGCCCGACGACGTCCGGGCGACGGCGCGCCGGGTGGGCGCCCACTGGTGCGAGATCGTCCACGCGGACGTGGCGTACCGGCTGTTCACCGGCCTGCAGCTGATCAAGGCCTCGCGCGACGACGCGCGGCTGCTGCACGACCTCCACCTCCGCGGCGCGCTGCCGGCCGGCGACCCCTTCGCCGCCTACGCGCTCGCCCGGTGGTTCGACGGGGAGGGCCGGATCCGGTACCGGCTGGGCAGCTTCACCTCGGCCCGGATCTCCTTCGGCACCGCGCTGGACGTCGCGGAGCAGGCCGGGCTCTGGTGGGCCGTGCCGGATCTGCGCAGCAACCGCGAACGGGCGCGGTTCGAGGAGCAGGGGCAGGCGAACCGGGACGGCCGCACAGGCTCCGCCACGGCCGGGTTCGCCGGGGAACTCGAGGTGCTCCTCGGGGAGATCGAGGAGCTGGCGCACCTTCACGGTGTCGACCTCGTCGCTCCTCCGACGCCGGGCGCTCCCGCCCGCCACCGGGAGTTCCTCCGCGGCTACTCCAACGCGCTCCACAACCTCGCCATCGCGCTCCGGGAGGCCGGGCAGCCCGCACGGTCGCTGGAGGTCACCTCGCGCTCCCTGGCGATCTCCGAGCGCCTCGCCGACGTCTACCGGGTGGCCCAGTCACGCACCAATCAGGCCCTGTGCGACCCGGAGAACGCCCGGCAGCACTTCGAGGAGCTGCTGACCCTCCCGTTGCAACGCTGGAGGGCCATCGCCCGGCAGAATCTCGCGCTCCGCAGCGGCGGCAGCCAGGGCCTGGCGCAGTTGCGGCAGTTGCTGGACGAGATCGAGCAGGACGACTCCGCGGACGGGCACCACGCCGGGCTGGACGTCGACTTCTACGCCTACACCGTCCGCGGGTACCAGCGGACCGCCGAAGGCCTGCCGCCCGACCGCCGTCCCGAGGACGTCCTCACGCGGCGGCTGGGGCTGGCGCGTTCGGTCCGGTCGGCCATCGCCCTGCCCGCGTACAAGCGGACGTACAACCGTCACATGCGGCCGGCGTTCCTGCACGCCACCGCGGAGGCCGTCGTCCGCGGGCACGACCGCCGGGCGGACCAGGAACGGATCCTCTCCCTGGTCGAGGAGTCCGCCGGCCGTGAGCTGCTGGACCTGCTCGGCTCCTCCCACCCCTCCGCCCTCGGACCGCCCGCGCGCCACATCGCCGGAGCCCCCTCGGCCGAGGGCGGCGGAGCCGCGCCCGCGGTGCGCGCCGGTCTGCGCTCCGCCTCACCGGAGCTGGCGCGGGCCCTCCGGGAGGTGCTGGCCGAGCGTGAGCGCGAGTACGAAGAGCGTTTCCTGGAAGCCCCGTTGGCGTCCGTCCCGCACGACGAGGACATCGCGCACCGCCTCGTCCAGTACACCCTCAACCATCCGGGCTCGTGCGTGGTCCGCTACTTCCGCTACGCGGCGCCCGACGGCGTGACGGGCGGCGGCGGAGCGGTGTCCGACTCCCTCGGCATCATGGTCTGCCGGGACGGGCGCCTGACGACGGTGCCCGGCATCCCGTACGAGAGCGTGGCGGGCCTGGCCGAGCTGGTGTGGGCCGACGTCTCCGACCCCGAGGCGCCGTGGCCCTCCGAGGCGACCTGCCGCCGTGTCTGGGACCTGCTCGTCGCACCCGTGTGGGACCGCGTCGAGGACGGCGGCACCACGACCCATCTCACCCTGATCCCCACCGACCACGTCTTCGCCGTACCGCTGCACGTCGCGGTGGGGCCCGGCGACACCCGGCCGCTCGCCGCGCGGGTCCCGCTCTCCCACTCCGTCAGCGTCGCCGCCTTCGTCACGCAGGGGCGCCACCTGCTCAAGCGCCAGCTCGTGGAACGGGACGACGACCTGGCGGCCCTGCTGTCCACCGACTCCGACGCCTCGGGACGTGAACTGGTCGGCACGGGCTGGGACCGCGACCACGTCGTGGTGGCCGGGCACCCGCCGGAGGGCCTGGAGTACGGCGGGCCCGCACACGGCGCCGACTGGGACGGGCTCGGCGCCCTCGCCGCGGTGGAACCGGAGTTCTTCGTGTACGCCGGGCACGGCACCTACCTGGACGGCCCGGAGGCCTCCGGCCCGCTGCTCCACCTCGGCGACCAGGACGTGCTGACCCAGTTCGACCTCGCCCTGCGCGTGAACCTGCCGCGCAACAAGCTGTCCGTGCTCGGAGCGTGCGTGGCGGGGCAGGGCATGCGCTCGGACGGGGGCGACGTCCTGGGATTCATGCGTTCGCTGATCATCAGCGGCGCCGGAGCCGTGTGCCTGCCCCTGTGGTACGTCCTGGACATCGCGATGGTGGAGACCGTACGCGCTCTGCTGCGCAAGAGCAGACGTGCCCTGGGCGACGCCGACAGTGCGCCCTTCGACGTCGTCCGGGCCCTCCACGAGCACTACGTCGACGTGCTGGACGACTATCCGAACCTGGCCGGCCGCATCCAGCACACCCCGCTGGCCCTGTACCTGTAGCCACCGCGGGCCTCGCCGGCGGCGCGGCCCGGGTCCGAGATCGGCACCAACCGGAAGAGACGAGGGGACACATGACGCAGGCGGACCACGCGGACCACGCGGACGACCCGGTGCGCGAGCGCAGGGAGGCACGGCTGAGGGCGTACGACGCCTTGCGGGAGCGGCGGCCGGAGCTCTTCGTGAACCCCCCGGGAACCGCGTACGAGATCCTGCTGGAGCGCGCCGAACAGGACCATGTGACGCGGGAAGTGGAGAAGGTGGCCACCGCGTTCGGCTTCCCCGCGGACTGCGCGGACATCGGCGTCGTCTTCCGCGACCCCTATGTGTGCATGATCCGCGACGCCGTGCGTTTCCGCTCCGGGCGCGTCAACACCTACATCCGCTTCGTCGCCGAGGGCGTGGACGGGGGTGCCGCGGTCCTGCCGGTCCTGGAGGACGGCAGGATCGTCCTGCTGCACCACTTCCGGCACGCCGACCGGGACTGGCACTGGGAGATCCCCCGCGGTTTCGGCGCGCCGGGCGAGGAGTCCGCCACCACGGCACGCCGCGAACTGCTCGAGGAACTCGGGGGGAAGGTGACCGAGATGATCCATCTCGGCGAGCTCAGCTCCGACACCGGCATGCAGAGCGGCCGCGACCAGTTGTACCTCGCCCGCCTCGCCTCGTCCTCGTTCCCGGAGACCCCCGGCCCCGACGCGCTCGAGGAGGGGATCGACGCCTTCCGGGCCCTCACCCCCGCCGAGATGCGCGCCGCGCTCGCCAAGGGGCAGATCCACGACGGCTACACCCTGGCGGCCTGGAGTCTGGCCACGGCCCGCGGGTTGCTGCCCTCGGCCCCCTGACGCGGCGCCGTCCACCGGGCGCCGGAGGACATGGACCCCTGTTCCCCGTCCGCTCGCCGGTGAGCGCCGGTGGGCGCCGGTTCGTCGCGCCGGTGACCGTTCAGAAGTCCGCGTGGCCGGCCGCCTGGTAGGCGTCCCAGAGGGGTTGTACGACGGTGCACCGGCGGGCGGCGCCGTCCTGGCAGGTGGAGCACGAGGTGGCGTGGTCGAGCCAGGCCCGGTACGCCGTCTGAGCCTCGTGGTTCACCTGGGTCACGCGGGCCCGGACCACGGCACCGGGCCCCGAGCCGGTCTCGAGCCAGCGCTCGGTGAACCCGGGCTCCTCCTCCCCCATGACCAGACTCCCCCAACTTCACCGGACCCCACGTCCGGCAACCCGTCGCAGCAGACCACCAATCTATCCGCCCGCCACGCGGCGTGACCCCAACTGCCACATCCTGTGCGGTTCCGGCGCCCGATCAGGCCTTGCCGCGGACGACGGCGACCGGGCCGTGCGCGTGGTGCAGCAGCGCCTGGCTCACCGAGCCGAGAAGCAGTCCCGTGAAGCCGCCGCGGCCCCTGGCCCCCACGACCGTCAGCTGGGCGGTCCTGCTCGCCTCGATCAGGACCTCCCGGGTCTCTCCGCTCCCCACTTCCTGCCGGACCGTGACATCGGGATACCGCTCCCCGTGGCCGGCGAGCGCCAGGGACAGCAGACGCTCCGCGCTCTCCACGCCCGTACCGGGCGGGGCGTAGTCCGGCAGCCACGCGTGCAGCGCGAGGATCTCCGCCTCCCTCAGCGCCGCCTCGGCGAAGGCGAACGCGATCGCGTCCTCACCGTGCGGGGAGCCGTCGACACCCAGCACGACGGGACCGGTGTGCGGCGGCTCCTCGCGGACCACCATGACGGGGCACTCGGCGTGGGCGGCCACGGACACCGCGGTGGAGCCCAGCAGCATGCCGAGGAAGCCGCCCGTGCCCCGGCTGCCGACGACGAGCAGGTCGGCGGCCCGGGACTCGGCCGTCAGCACCGACACCGCACCGCCGAGCATCACCGTGCCGGTGACCTCCGTGCCGGGCGCGGCACCGCGGGCGCGCTCGGCGGCGTCGTGCGCCATGCGGTTGAGCGGCGACGGGTCCAGTGGCGCGTACGTGGGCCCGGCCGGCCAGGTGAAGGCGTGCACCACGCGGAGCTTCGCGCGGCGCCGGTGGGCTTCGCGGGCGGCCTGCACGACCGCGGCGCCGCTCGACGTCGAGCCGTCCACTCCTACGACGACCAGGCTGCCCACGGCTCCTCCATCCTTCGCTTCGGTCTCCGGGCGCTCCCGCGGTCGGGGTCACCGCCGTGCGCGCCGGCGGTTCACCCCTTGCCGCGGACGACCGCGACGGGCGAGTGCGCGTGCTGCATGAGGGCCTGGCTCACGGAACCCATCAGCAGCCCGGCGAATCCGCCGCGGCCGCGCGCGCCGACCACCGTCAACTGCGCGGTCCTGCTGGCCTCGATCAGCGCCTCCCGCGGGCCCTCGTGCACCACCGCGTGCCGCACCGCGACGTTCGGGCGCTTCTCGCGGTGGGGGGCGAGTGCCCTCGTCATCTCCGCGCCCTCGTCCGCCGCACGGGACGGGTCCGCGCCGGCGTGCAGCGCGACGACCTCGGCCCCGCGCAGCACGGCTTCGCCGAAGGCGAAGTCGACGGCCTTGTCGCCGGCGGTGGAGCCGTCGACGCCCAGCAGGACCGGCCCGGAGACGACCGGGGGTTCCCGGACCACCATGACCGGGCACTGTCCGTGCGCGGTGAGGAAGACCGCGGTCGATCCCAGGAGCATCCCGATGAAGCCGCCCATGCCCCGTGATCCGACGACCACGAGGTCCGCGGTCCGTGACTGCAGTTCGAGGACCGTCAGGGCGTCGCCGTTCATCACGGCGCTGGTGACGTCCACTTGAGGCGCGGTGCGCCTGGCGTGTTCCGCGGCTTCGCGGACGAAGCGTTCGGCGGCCTTCCGCAGGCTGTCCTCGGGCGGGCCGAGCGGTGCGGGGTCCATCGGCACGTGCATGGGCATCGCAGGCAGCGAGAGCCCGTGGACGACGCGCAGTTCCGCCTGGCGCCGGAGGGCTTCCCGGGCGGCTTCCTCCACCGCGTCCAGGCTGGACGCCGAACCGTCGACTCCTGCCACGACGACATTGCTCACCGGTACTCCTTGCCCGCGTGGATCCACGAGGTCGGTCGCGGTGCACGCTCGTGCGGTGTCACGCTCCGCGAGGGTCCCCGGAAGGCTTGGGAGGGCCCGTGGGGCGGCCCGGGGCCGAAGCCCCTCCCGGCCGGGGACGGCCGGGGACGGCGTTCACCACGACGTGCCCCTTCCCCCGGCCAGATTGCCCCGGCTCGGCCGGCGGCGCATCCCGGGGCGCCCTCGCCGGCCGCGGGGCCCGGTGCGGGCGGTCGCCGTCGCGGCGATGAGTCCGCGGGTGCCCGCAGGTCTACCTCCCGTACACGAACGCGACGACACGAACGCGACGCATCGGGAGAAGACCGTGGGCCTCATCCACATCGAACTGTTCGCGACCCTCGACCTCGTGGGGCAGGCGCCCGGCGGCCCCGACGAGGACCCGGTGGGGTTCCCGTTCGGCGGCTGGCAGGCGCCCCTGCTGGACGAGGTCGCCGGGGCGCAGGTCGGCGCCGCCTACGAGGGCACGGACGCCCTCCTGCTCGGCCGGCGGACGTACGACATCTTCGCCGCCTACTGGCCGCACCAGAAGGGCGGCGAGGACGGCCACATCGCCGAACTCTTCAACGCCGTCCCCAAGTACGTGGCCTCGCGCGGCAGGCCGGACCTCTCCTGGGCCGGGTCCACGCAGCTCGGCCCGGACCTGGCCGGCGCGGTGCGCGAGATCCGCGACCGGCACGAGCACGTGAAGGTCGTCGGGAGCCTGGACCTGGTGCAGACCCTCCTGCGCGAGAAGCTCTTCGACCGCCTCGACCTGTGGGTGCACCCGATCGTGCTCGGCGTCGGGAAGAAGGTCTTCGACGGCGGCGCGGTGCCCACCAACGTCACGCTCCTCGAACCGCCGGTGGCCAGTCCGAGGGGCACCGTGTACCTGCGCTACGGGCTCGCCGGCGGCACCCCGGGGACGGGGGACATGAGCGCGCCCGACCGCGGTGTGCGGCGCGAGGGCTGACGCCGTCCCGCGCGGGCGGCCGGGCCGGGCGATCGGTCAGCCGTCGTCGCCGGCGTGGGCCAGCAGTTCCTCGGGGGACCAGTCCAGGCGTCCGTCCGCGCAGTCCGCCAGCACGCCCCGGACCCAGGTCAGCTCGGCCGCCGTCATCGCGCGCACGTACCCCAGCTCGAGCGTCGCGATGCGCGGCAGCCCGCTCTCCGCCTCGCGGGCGAGGTCCGCGTCGTGCCGTGCGAGGGCGGTCTCCAGGGCCCGCGCGCGGCGGCCGAGCGCGTCCCGCAGCGCCTGCGGGGTCAGCATCATCAGCAGCGACAGCGCGGCGGGGAACTCGGGGAACTCCTGCTTCGGCGTGGAGAGCATCTCGTCGAGCCAGCGGTGCGCCGTCGCGCTGCCCTCGTCGGTGACCTCGTAGACCGTGCGCTCCGGGTAGAGCGCGTCCCGGCCCGTCTCGCGGACGGCGATGAGTCCGGCGGCGAGCAGGCGGTCCATGGTGCGGTACAGGCCGGCCCGCTGGCCGACGTTGACGACCTGGTCCTTGCCCCACTCCTTGAGCAGCCGCTGGACGCCGTAGGGGTGCAGCGGCTTGTAGTGCAGCAGGGCCAGCACGGTCAGGGCGAGGGGGGAACTCCGGGGGGCAGCGCTCATGGTTCGATGCTACCCACAGTCGAACTAGTTGACTAGAAACTAGTTGCAGTGCAACTATTCCGTCATGACGAACTCGACTGGCACGACCAACGGCACGGTCCGCTCCGCACTGGTCATCGGCGGCGGCATCGCCGGGCCCGTCACCGCGATGGCGCTCCGGCGGGCGGGTATCGAGGCGACGGTCTTCGAGGCGTACGAAGGCCCCGCCGACGGGGTCGGCGGCGGCATGGGGCTGGCGCCCAACGGATTCGAGGCGTTCGACGCGATCGGCGTCGGCGACGCGATCCGCGCGGTCAGCACCGACATGAACGGCATGGTGCTGCGGAGCTGGAACGGCAGGAAGCTGGCCGAGTTCGGCACGCTGCCCGGCATCGACCCGACACGCTTCGTGATCCGGGCCGAGCTGTTCCGCACCCTGCGGGACGCGGCGAAGGAGCGCGACGTGACCACCGTCTACGGCAAGCGCATCGTCGACGCGAGCGAGGACGCCGACGGTGTCACCGCGCGCTTCGAGGACGGCGGCACGGCCACCGCCGACGTCCTGATCGGCGCGGACGGCCTGCGCTCCACGGTCCGCCGGCTGATCGACCCGTCCGCGCCCGAGCCCGAGTTCGCCGGCACGGCCGGGTTCGGCGCGACGGTCGCCGCCACCGGCGTCCCGCCCACCGACGGCTTCATGCAGATGGCCTTCGGCAAGCGGTGCTTCTTCGCCTGGCAGGTGTTCGCCGACGGCACGGGCATCTGGTTCGTCAACCTGCCGGTGGCGCAGGCCCTCTCGGTGGGCGAGCAGCGCGAGCGCGGCGGCGCCTACTGGCTGAAGCACCTGGCGGAGGTGTGCGAGGGTGACGCCACCCCGGCCGCGAGGATGCTCGCGGCCACCGACCCGGAGACGATGCTGTTCGCGGGCAGCACGGAGAACATGCCGCGCTCGGTGCGCTGGAGCCGCGGCCGGATGGTCCTGACCGGCGACGCGGCCCACGCTCCCTCGTCCAGCTCCGGCCAGGGCGCCTCGCTCGCGGCGGAGAGCGCCGTCGAACTCGCCCGCTGCCTGCGCGACCTGCCCCTGCCCCGTGCGCTGTCCCGCTACGAGGAGCTGCGCCGGCCCCGGGTGGAGCGGATCATCAAGGACACCGCCCGCACCAACGCCCGCAAGGCCGCCGGCCCCGTCGGCCGGGTGGTCCGCGACGCGCTGCTGCCGGCGATGTTCAAGCTCGCCAAGCCCGAGAAGAAGGCCTGGCAGTTCCGGTACCCGATCGACTTCGACGCCCCGGTCGTGTGACGGGTCGTGAGCGGACGGGACCGTCGCACTCGGACGGAACGCGGGCCGGCCCGAAAAGGCCGGCCCGCGTCCTTCCGCCGGACGGGCGGTTACTGCTTCTTCAGCGTGAAGTCGACGGTGACGGTCGCCCCCTTCTTGAGCTTCACCGTGGTGGCCACCGGCCGGTAGCCGTCCTTGGCGACGATGACGTCCAGCGGGTTGTTGCGGGTGTCCAGCCACAGGGAGTACGTGCCGTCGGCCGCCGTCCTCAGGGAATAGTCGGCCGCCCAGCTGCCGATCTCGACGGTGGCGCCGGCCAGCGGCCTGCTCGTGCCGTCGCTCTGGACGCCCCGGACGGTTCCGGTGATCTTGCCCCAGGTCTTCGGCGGGTCGACGTGCAGGGACACCGGGACCTTCCGGATCCCGTACGGGCTGTCGTTGTCCAGTGCCAGTTGCGCGGTCAGGTCGCCCGGCTGGGTGACCTCGGGCATCGAGGCGTCCAGCGTGACGGTGACGGTCGTGCTCGCGCCGGGCTGCAGGGTGAAGTGCCGGGTGCTCGTGCTCAGCCACGGGACGTCGGTCGTGCCGCCCTGGTCGTAGCCGGGCAGGAGCTCGACGGTGCTGCTCGGGGTGTACGGCTCGCTTCCGCCGCCGATCTTGTAGAGGCCGAGGGCGGCGCCGCCGCGGTAGGTGGCGACGTTCGCGTTGGGCAGGGCCGTCCAGGCGCCGGCCTGCGGGTCGTAGGCGAAGGCCTGGTTGGTGAGGGCCTCGTGGCTGATGCCGCTGGAGACCACGAGCCGGTCGTTGGCCGCGGTGGCGGACGAACTCCACAGCGGGATGGGCAGGTCGGGGAGGGCCGTCCAGGTGTCGGCGGCCGGGTCGTACACGTAGGCGTGCTTGCTCTCGCCGAGGGAGTCGGCGTCGCCGCCGGCGCAGTACAGCTTGCCGTTGACGCCGCCGCAGGACTCCCAGGCGACCCTCTCGGGGTAGTCGGCGATCCGGGACCAGGCGTCGGTGTCGGGGTCGTAGGCGTACGCCTCGGCGGTGCCGCAGCGGTCGTCGCAGCCGCCGACCGTGTAGAACTTTCCGTCGAGGGACGCGCTGCCCTGGCCGGCGTAGGCCGCGGGCGCCGGCGCCCCGGTGCTCCAGCGGTCGGTGACGGGGTCGTAGACCTCCAGTTTGGGGTCGGTGGTGTTGTCCGGGAGCCAACCGCCGACGGCGTAGAACCTGCCGTCCACGAACTGGCCCGAGGGCGCCTCCCGGCGGTCGGCCGCACTGGCCGCCCGGCTCCAGGTGCCGACGACGGGGTCCAGGACGTACATCGCGTTGGTGACGTCCAAGCCGGTGTAGCCGAAGGCGGAGTAGACCTTGCCGCCGTGGCTGCCGACCGCGTTGCCGAGGACGGTCTCCGGGAGGTTCGGCGCGGTCTGCCAGGCGTCACCGGACGGCGCGGCGGAGTGCTGCGCGCCGGCGGCGGCCGGACCCTTCTTGCTCGCGTACGGGGAGAACGTCCCCTTGACCGTCTGCCGGGGTGCGCCGGCGCCGAGTGCCTGGGCGTGGAAGCCGCCGGCCCGTTCGCCGAGGGTGACGGTGACGGGCGCGCCTCCGGTGTTCTTGACCGTCATGTTGCGTGTGGTGGACGTGCCCCAGCCCAGACTCGCGCCGACGGAGTCCGGGGTGACCGTCAACTGCCCGGCCTTCAGCTTGTAGGAGGCCCGGACGGCGCTGTCGGCGGCGATGCCGACGGTCTTGGTCAGCTCCGTGTACCGCGGCCTCGCGGCGCTGATGGCGTGCTCGCCGAGGGCCGGCGAGAACATGAGGTAGAGCCCGTCCCCGAGCGCCGGGTCCTCCGGCGTGGCGACGGTGGTCGCGGTCGCCCCCGGCTCACCCGCGACGGTGACGGCCGCTCCGGCCAGGCCCTCGCCGGTGTTGGCGTCGGTCACGGTACCGGTGACCAGGCCGCCGGGGGTGGCCGTGTAGCCGCGGTCGCCGACGAACACGTCGTCGACGCCCCACCACCAGGCGAACTCGGTGACGAAGTGGAACCGCACCCGCACGTCCCGCTTGCCGGCGAGGCCGTCGAGCGGGATCTCGACCTTCGCGTGGTCCGCGAAGCCGGCCGTCGCCGTCCACAGCGACGTCCATGTGGCGCCGTCGTCGGAACTGGCGTCCACCGAGACCGCCTTGCCGTCGGACACCCAGTACATGGCGTCGAAGGCCAGTTCGGGATCGGCGGTGCCGGTCAGGTCGTAGGCCGGGCTGATCAGCTGGGTGTCGTGGGGCGAGCCGATCGTGGGGTTGTCGGCGATGGCGAAGGCCCCGTCGCCGCCGGTCTGGTTGCCGCGTCCCTGGGGGTCGTCGAAGGTCCAGCCGCCCTCGCTGCCGTCGGCGTTGACGACGCGCCAGCCCTGCGGGGCGGAGTCGGTGGACGTGAAGTGCTCGGTGGCGCCGTCCAGGTGCACGGCGTAGCCGGGTGCGGTGGCCTTCCACGGGTCGGCGCGCAGGGCCAGCCGGAGCGACTGGGGAGCATCGGTGACGGTGAGGTTCCTGGTCCCCGTCGTGTAGCCGGGGAGTGCCGCGTCGGCGTGGAGGGTGTAGTCGTGGCCCTCGGGAAGGCTGAGGGTGAAGGTGCCGGTGGCCGGGTCGGTCCACACCGGGCCGTCGGGGACACCGTCCACGGTGATCCTGGCGTAGAGCGGCCAGCCGTGGCCGGAGCCGTCGGTGACCTTGCCGGAGACACTCCGGCTGGGGACGGGCTGCAGTGCGAAGTCCCGGGTGAGGGAGCCGTCCTCGGTGACCTCGACGTCCTCGGCGGCGCCACTGGCGTAGCCGTAGGCGTCGACGGTGATGTCGTAGCCGCCCACGGGGAGGCCCAGGGTGTAGCGGCCGTCGGACGCGGTACGCGTGAGGTTGCCGGTCCCGGCGCTGACGGTGGCGCCGGCGAGGGGCTTGCCGGTGGCCTGGTCGGTGACGGTGCCGGACAGCGTGCCGTGCGGGCCGGTACGGAAGGCCCGCAGGCCGTCGGGGGTGCCGAGGCCCGTCGGGCCGTCGTATCCGGCGGTGCCGGTGCAGAGGTAGGCCGGGGTGCAGGTGCCGTTGTCGCCGGTGGTGACGTCGTGCAGCCCCGCGTCCGCCGCGTAGGGGTAGGAGTTGGGGTAGGTGCCCGCCACCGGGGTGCCGGCGTTGGCGTAGACGGCGGCGATGATGGGTGAGCCGGCGCTGGTGCCGCCGAACTGGGCCCAGCCGCCGCCACCGTAGGTCTGGTAGACCGCGACCGGGGTCGCGGGGTCGGCGACCGCGGAGACGTCGGCGACGGCGCGGTTGGCGCAGCCGGTGTCCTTCTGGAAGGCGGGCTTGGGCTCGTAGAGCGAGCACCCCGACCCCGCGCCGGCCCAGGCCGTCTCGGTCCAGCCGCGGTCGGTGCCGCTGTCGGCGGTCAGGGAGGTGCCGCCCACGGCGGTCACGTGGGGCGACGCGGCCGGGTAGGAGACGCCGTACCCGTAGTCGCCGGAGGAGGCGACCATGGCGACGCCGGGGTGGTCGTAGTGGGCGTCCAGGACCGCCGTCTGGTAGGGGTCCTCACCGCTGCCGAAGCGGTAGTCGGTGCCGTAGGAGTTGGACACGAACCTGGCGCCGAGCGCGACGGCCTGGTCCACGGCCGTGCCGAGGTCCTCGAAGCCCGGGGTGTCGGCCTCGACGAGCAGGATGTGCGCGTTCGGCGCTATGGCCGAGACCATGTCGAGGTCGAGGGAGATCTCGCCGGCCCAGTCGGGGTCGGGCTGCGGGAAGTCGGTGCCGCCGCGCTGGTCGACCTTGCGGAAGCAGCCGTTGTCGGTGGTGCAGGCGGGCAGGCCGTACTGCTCCCGGTAGACCGCCATGTCGTCCTCGGCGGTCGGGTCGTCGAAG
This sequence comes from Streptomyces sp. NPDC005722, assembly GCF_040630935.1. Lineage (NCBI taxonomy): Bacteria > Bacillati > Actinomycetota > Actinomycetes > Kitasatosporales > Streptomycetaceae > Streptomyces > Streptomyces sp. NPDC005722. The sequence continues at coordinate 135,226 of NZ_JBEXYN010000019.1, read as the reverse complement.
GCGTCCACGACGGCGATCGTCTGCCCGGCGCCACCGCCCGCCGGCAGGTCGTAGGCCGCGCGCAGATCGGCCGGGCCGAACCCGCCCGGGGCTGCCTGGGTCCGCAGGCCCTTGGACGGCTTCACATCGGTGCGGCGCAGGGCGTAGCAGGTGGCCTCGCCCTTCTTGGCGGCGCCGCACGCCGCCTCGTAGGGCGCGCCGCCCTCGGCGGTGGCGGCGGTCGTGGCGGCGGTCGCGGTGGAGGGCGCCGCGGCCTGGGACGGTGTCTGGACGCCCAGGACGGCCAGTGCGGCGGTGACGATCACCGCCGGCCAGGTGGACATTCTTCGCCGCAGCGGTGGAGGGGATATGTGTGGTACGCGCAACGTCCGACTCCCAAATCAGCACGGGAACACCGAACCTGAGGGTTCGGCGGCGAACTCCGGTGGTCGCTCGCCGGGAGACCATTAGCGGAGAGATCTTGTATCCGTGTCAACGCCGCAAAGGGCCGGAAAGGGCCGCAGTTTCGCGTTCTCCGGTGCGCCCGACGGGAATGCGTCCGGAATCCGGAGACGGGACGCGGATGAATGGCGTGATGTACGACAGGCCGCGCCATGACGGTGGTTGACGCACGCATCGCCCGATTCCCGGCGCTCCACCCGGGCAGCGCCACCCTGCACCGCGCGCGCCCCGCTTGCGCCCGGTCGGCCCCCTTGACGCGATGTGCCGCGCCATTCACCGACATCCCCGACTTTCCCGGTTTCCGTCCGGTGAATTCAGCGCCGCAGCCGGGACATTGCCCGGATTTTATCCCCGTCGACGTTTGATCCGCCCGCGGAGCCGCCCGCATATCCGGCCGGACCGGAATTCTCCGTTCCCCGTCATCCGCCCCGCCGCGCGATCAGTCGGACGGGCCACCTCGCGAGAAGAAGCGATGTCTAATGGGGCCGCCCGCGGTGAATGGATTCATTCGATCGCCGGCCGCCTGGTTGGTCGCGCGTCAACGGACAGATGGGAACAGGCACGTGCAGATACCGAGAAAGCCCACCCGCTCAGGACGGCACAGACTCACCGCCGGACTGGCGGTGCTGGGCCTGTCGCTGCTCACCCTGCTGGGGACGCAGGCTCCGGCCACCGCACAGGCACCGGCCGGTGCGGCACGGGAAACCGCCGACACCGCCAGGGACAACGGGCTGTCCGCGGAACCCTCCTGCTCCGCCCCGGAGAAGGACGAGTTCGTGTGCTTCGCCCTGCGCCGCACGGACCTCGGCACCGCCAGGCGGGCCTCGGGACCCGCCGGTTACGGCGCCGCCGACCTGCGCGGCGCCTACGACCTCCCGTCAGGCGGCGGCACCGGCCGGACCGTGGCCGTGGTCGCCGCGTACGACGACCCCACCGCCGAGCAGGACCTGGCCGTGTACCGGGAGCAGTACGGCCTGCCGGCCTGCACCACGGACAACGGCTGCTTCCGCAAGGTCGACCAGCGCGGCGGCACCGACTTCCCGCAGCCCGACCCCGAATGGGCCGGGGAGATCTCCCTCGACCTCGACATGGTCTCCGCGGTGGCCCCGAACGCGCACATCCTGCTCGTCGAGGCCGACAGCGCCGACCGCGAGGACCTCGGGGCAGCCGTCGACCAGGCCGTCGCGCTCGGCGCCGAGGTCGTCTCCAACTCCTACGGCTCCTACTACGACAGCCTCCCCGGGGGCGGTGAGGACCCCGCTGAGACCAGCGACCCGCACTACGACCACCCCGGCGTCGCCATGGTCGTCGCCGCGGGCGACCTGAACTACGGGGTCCCCTACCCCGCCGCGTCCCCCTACGTCACCTCCGTCGGCGGGACCTCCCTCGCCCGCGACCCGAACACCCCCCGCGGATGGTCGGAGTCGGTCTGGAGCAACGGCGACCGCGGCACCGGCTCGGGCTGCTCCGCCTACCAGGCCAAACCGGCGTTCCAGAAGGACACCGGCTGCCCGCGGCGTACCGTCGCGGACGTCTCGGCCGTCGCTGACCCCGCCACCGGCGTGGCGGTCTACCAGAGTTACGGCCAGAGCGGCTGGCAGGTCTACGGAGGGACCAGCGCGGCCACACCGATCATCGCGGGGGTGTACGCCGCCGCCGGGACCCCGGCGGCCGGCAGCTACCCCAACTCCTACCCCTACGCCGCCGTCAGCGGCCTCAACGACGTGACCAGCGGCTCCAACGGCACGTGCGAGCCCGCGTACCTGTGCACCGCGGGCGCGGGATACGACGGCCCGACGGGGCTGGGCACGCCCCGCGGCCTGGGCGCGTTCCGCGGCGGGCCGCGCGGCGAGGTCTCCGGGAAGGTCACGGACTCCGCGACGGGCGAGCCGCTGGCCGGGGCCGCGATCTCGGGCGGTGACGTCGTCGTGCACTCCGACGCCTCGGGGGCCTACACCCTGTCACTGCCGGCCGGAACCTACGACATCGACGTCGAGGCCTTCGGCTACGCGACCGGGTCCGCACCCGACGTCACGATCGCCGACGGGGCGGACCTGACGAAGGACTTCGCGCTGCGCACCGTGCCCAGCCGCACCGTCACGGGGAAGATCACCGACGGATCCGGCCACGGCTGGCCGCTCTACGCCAGGATCACCGTGGACGGCTCGCCCGGCGGCCCGGTGTGGAGCGACCCCGCGACGGGGGCGTACAGCCTCACGCTCCCCCAGAACCGCGCGCACACCCTGCGGATCGCGGCCACCGTCCCCGGCTACGAGGAGGTCGTCCGGCACCTCGACGCGGGCACGGCCGCGCAGAAGCTCGACGTCCCGGTGCCCGCCGACGTCTGGTCGGCCGGCGCCCCCGCCTACGCACCGAAGCTGACCGGCCCGACCCAGGCGTTCACCGCGACGGACTCCGCCCCCGAGGGCTGGTCGGTCGTCGACGCCGAGGGCTCCGAGGGCGGCTGGGCGTTCGACGACCCCGGAGGGCGGTCCAACACCACCGGCGGGGACGGCGGTTTCGCGATCGTCGACAGCGACCACTACGGCTACCCGGCCGCCCAGGACTCCAGCCTCGTCAGTCCGCGGTTCGACTTCACGGACCTCACCGTTCCCGAACTGGCCTTCGACACCGACCTGATGCCCTTCTTCGGGCAGACCGCCGACCTCGACGCCAGCACCGACGACGGCGAGACCTGGAAGAACGTCCGCTCCCTCACCACCGACGCGGCCGGCCCGAAGCACCTCGACGTCCCCCTGGCCGCGTACGCGGGCAAGCCGTCCGTGCGGCTGCGGTTCCACTACACCGCCTCCTACGCCCTGTGGTGGGCCCTGGACAACGTGTTCATCGGCGATCGCGGCCTCACGCCCACCCCGGCCGGCCTCATCACCGGAACCGTCACCGACGCCAACACCGGCGCGGGACTGGTGTCCGCCACCGTCACCGGCGGCGACGGGCCGGCCCTGAGCGCGATCACGGCCGCCACACCCGACGACCCCAACCTCGGCGACGGCTTCTTCACCCTGACCGCGCCGCTGGGCAAGCACACCCTCACCGCCGAGACACCGCACTACACCGGGCAGACGAAGACGGTCACCGCCCGCGCCGACTCCGCCGTCGCCTCGACCTGGAAGCTCAAGGCGGGCCGGCTGTCCCTGACGACGGACCCGATCGAGGCGACCGCCGTCCTCGGCAGGACCACCACCCACCAGCTGACCGTCAGCAACACCGGAGGCGCCCCGGCGACCCTGACCCTTGCGGAACGCGCGGGCTCCGGCGGCACCGAGGACGGCGCGCCCCTGCGGCGTTCAGCCCTGCGCCGACTGCCGTCGCCCGGTGCGGACGGCCGCGACACCGCGCAGATCGACGGACGGACCACGCGCAGCGGCGGGCACGCGCCGGCCACGCGCGCGACCGGACCGTCGGGTGACGCCTGGAAGCCCGTCGCCGACCTGCCCGCGGCCATCATGGACAACGCCGTCGACACCTACGACGGCAAGGTCTACTCCGCCTACGGCTACGACGGCGAGGACGACACCGGGGACCTGTACCGCCTCTCCCCCGACACGGGCGCCTGGACCCGGCTCACCTCGTCCCCGCACCCGCGCCGCGCACCCGCGCACGGCTTCATCGGCGGCAAGTTCTACGCCGCGGGCGGGTGGGGCAGCAGCACCGGCGGCATCGACCCGGGCCTCGACGTCTACGACCCCGTCAGCAACCGCTGGAGCAGCGGCGCGAAGGCGCCCAGGGCGTACGCCGGATCGGGCAGCACCGTCCTCGACGGCAGGCTGTACATGATCGGCGGCTGCGCGGCCGACAGTTGCGGCACGACCGACGCCTCCGTCTACGACCCCGGGGACGACGACTGGTCCGAGATCGCCCCCTACCCGGAGCCCATCGCCTGGCAGTCCTGCGCCGCCATCGGCACCAGGATCTACTGCGCCGGCGGGGAGAGCGGCGGCGCCGTCGCCGTGTCCTCCGCGTACGTCTACAACCCCGCCACGGACAAGTGGTCGGCCCTGCCCGACATGCCGATCCCGCTGTGGGGGGCGGCGCACACCGCGGCCAACGGACTGCTGCTGATCTCCAGCGGGGTGACCGACGACAGTCTGCTGACGAACCAGGGCTTCGCCCTCGACCCCGCGACCGGCACCTGGGAGGCGCTGCCCAACGCCAACACCCCGACGTTCCGCAGCGGCGGCGCGTCGGGCTTCTACAAGGTCGGCGGCACCGTCGACGCGTACGAGCTCTCCCCCACCACGGCGGTCGAGCTGCTGCCCGGTTACGACCAGGCGGGGCTGTCGGAGGTCGGCTGGCTGGGCGAGTCCAGCAAGAAGATCACCCTGGCCCCCGGCCAGAAGACGGTGCTCACGCTCACCTTCGACACCACGGCACTGGAGGTGGCACAGCCCGGCGTGTACGGGGCCCGGCTGGCGTTGTTCAGCGACACCCCCTACGCCCTGCCCGACATCCCCGTCTCGTTGCACGTCGACCCGCCGAAGACCTGGGGCGGCATCAGCGGGACGATCCGCGGGGCGACCGCCTCGGGAGGGTCGGCCCCGCTGGCCGGCGCGACCGTGCAGCTCGACGGCTGGGCCGCCTCGTACACGCTGACGACGCGCCCCGACGGCACCTTCGGACTGTGGCTCGACACCCGTGACAACCCGCTGACCGTCATCGTGGCCAAGGACGGGTACCGGCCGACCGTGGCCACCGTCCGGCTCAAGAAGGGAGTCGTCGTCACCCACGACGTCACCCTGAAACGGGCGTAGGGCGCCGGGGGGGGCGCGGGACGCCAAGGTCCCGCGCCCCTCCGTCGCGCGCCGGCCGGAGGCCGTACGCGGCCGCCGCCGTGGTCCGACCGGACGATCGGCGCGCTCCCTTGGGCGCGCCGCGGCACCGCCCCGACGGCCGGGCGGGACCCTCGACACAGCCGCGACGGGTTCGTCCCGTCGGCAGGCCGGGCGCCGTATCCCCGAGCACGGCGCCCGGCCACATCCTCTGCCGCTGCCGCTGCCCCGGCCATCCGACGCGCGGCCCGGCCCCCTCAGCACCGTCTTCATCACGCTGCCGGTCATGGTCATCGTGCTGGTGGGCGTGCTCTGAGCCCGGCACGGGACGGCAAGAGGGCCCCTGCGGGTGAACAGCAATCGTTCACCCGCAGGGGCCCTCGGCGGTGTGGCGCCTGCTGGGGGTCAGCCGGATCCCGCCGCGCCCGCACGGGGCGCGGCAGGTCCGGCGGTCGTGGCGTGCCCTACGACCAGGGAATCCACGTGTGCGTCGCCCACTCCGTGACCGTCGCCCAGAATCCGGCGTCGTCGTCGGAGCCTGTCCCGTCGTGACCGCCGCCCGGCAGGCCCGGTCCCGCGGTGAGGCGGTCGTCCTCGTCACGGCCGTCGCCGCCGGCCGCCATCGGCCGGTGGTCGCGGTCCGTGCGCTCGAACCCGACCGTGTAGGTGCGGGTGAACGAGCCGTCGGCCGAGGTCACCTTGATGGTGCGGGTGGTGAACCGGTGGCCGTCCGACGAGAGGACCGAACTGCCCTCCGTGACCTTCACCCGCGCGCCGGACTGGGCCGGCACGGCGGAGACGGACGGGGTCTTCGCGTTGTTCGGCCAGTCCACGACGTACGTGGACACGTCCGGGTCGAACCCGTCGATCGCGACGCCGCCGACCTTGATCGCCTTGGCGTCGGCGACGGCGGCCTTGGTGGCGTCCGGGTGGTTCGTCACCTTGACCGACCCGTCGGCGCCGACGACGACCTTCGCCGCCATGGCCGCCGACAGGTTGATCCGCTCCCAGCTCGCCCCGCCGTCGCCGGTGAGGTCCAGCGGGGAGCCGGAGTCCGTCGCGGTCTGCTCGAGGACCTGGGTGCGCTGCTCGGTGGTCAGGCCGGGGAAGGCCGTGGTCAGCAGGGCCGCCGCGTCGGACGGCGCCTTCAGGGCCTGACCCGCCTCCCCGACCCGGGAGAACCCGTAGTCCAGGCGCTGCGTGTACAGGTCGACGTGCTGCGCCGTGCTCAGGCCGGCGTAGGAGTCGCCCTCGCAGGCCTCGAGCGTGTCCCCGTAGCCCGCCTTCTCGCAACTGGCGAGCAGCACGTTCTCCATCTCCGTGTGGGCCTGCGTCAGCAGCTTCGCGAAGTCGGGGTCCGCCCACCGGTGCGCGACGGTGGCCTGTGCGGCCATGCGGCCGCCCATGACGTCGAGCGGGTAGTGGAACCCGAGGACGATGCGGTTGTCGCCGTACTCGGAGGTACGGGCGAGGATCGACGGCGCGAGCTCCGGCAGCAGCGTGGCGAGGATGGTCCCCGCCTCGTAGCCGCCGTAGGTGTGGCCGCTGGGGTACGAACCGCTGGTGGTGAGGCTGCCGTAGGAGCCGTCCTGCGACTCGTAGACGGCGCCGCCGTCGCCGACGAAGCCGAACCGCACGTAGGGGCGCTTGTAGCCGAAGTGGTCCTTCGCCGCTCCGCCCATGTCGAGGCCCTTGGTGACGCGCGAGAACAGCGCGCTGGTCTTCGGCAGCCGGCCGCCGTTCAGGGCGTCCAGGTAGACCTGGCCGAGCCGGGAGCCGAGGCCGTCGGCCATCGTGACGGTGGAGCTGTTGGTCGCGTCGACCTCGGCCCGGTCCACCTCCTTCTGCGTCGCCGCGTTGTTGATGCGCACGGCGATCCGGTCGTTCTCGGCGGTCGGCGGGGTGCCGCCCGGCACCTTGGTGTTGGTGCCGAGGATGTCGGAGCCGAGGTCGTCGAAGCCATTGAGCAGACCGTAGAAGTAGTCGGTCCCGTCGCCGGAGCCCGGCCACTTGTCCGACGTGTAGGTGGCGTTCAGCGTGTCGTCCGGGAAGGGCGACGGCTCGTACGCCGGGTCGGCGGCGTCCGCCGGGGTCGCCGTGACGGTCGTGGCGGTTCCGGCCGGGTCGTCCGAGGTTCCCGCGAGGGTGACCGCGGTGACGGTGGCGGTGTGCGCCTTGGCCTTGTCCGCGGCCGTGAGCAGCGCCGTGCCGGTCGTGGCCGGGAGGTGGGCGGTGGTCCCGTCGTCGAGGGCCACGGTGTAGCCGATGACCGGGAACCCGCCGTCGCCGGCGGCGCGCCAGGTCACGCGGACCTGCTTGCCGTCGGTGACCACACCGGTCACGGCCGGCTTCTGCGGCTTGCCGCCGCCGGTGACCACGGGTGCCGTCGCCGCGCTCTGCTGCGAGGTGCCCACGAGGTTCACCGCCCGGACGCGCGCCGTGTACGACTTGCCGGCCCGCAGCCAGGTGAACGTCGTGCTGCGGCTGCCCGGGTCGCGGACCTCGACCTGGTGACCGTCGCTGAGCGAGATCCTGTAACCGGTGACCGGTGAGCCGCCGGTGTCCTCGGGCTCGGACCAGGCGACGGTCACGCTCGTGCCGGACGAGGTCGCCGACACGGCGTCGGGCGCAGCGGGCACCGTCCGCGGCTTCGTGGTGAGCGCGGCCATGGCGTGGCGCAGGGTGTCGTACCGCGCCGTGAGCGTCTGGTCCGTGGCCGCGGCGTCGGCGATCGCGGTCCTCGCGTCGGCGAGCGCCTTGGTGAAGGCCTTCCACGACGCGTCCGTGTAGCGGTCGTTGTCGAGGGCCGACGCGGTCGTGACCAGGTCCTCCAGCTTCAGCCTCGGGAGAGGGATCAGCTGATTGGCGGCCAGGGTGAGGCTTCGGGTCTGGGTGTCGACCTCGAGCTGGGCCGCGTCGTCGGCGTCGAGCAGGGTGCGTGCCGCGGCGAGTTCACGCCCGTACACCCCGAAGTCGATCGCCTCGTAGCGGTCGGCGTGGCCGGCCGGCCCCTCGTACTGCTCGATCGCCTTCCGCAGGGCGGACTTGTCGGTGGCGACGGGCGTCTCGACGTGGTTGAAGGTGATCCGGCCCAGGTTCGCGACGTAGGGGTGCGAGGAGTCCGGGGTGGTCGTCAGCCGCAGGTAGACGGTGTGCGTGCCGGTGATCTCCTTGGGCAGCGTCACGCTCGTCGTCCCGCCGGACGACCAGGCGGCTCCGGTGACGGGCAGCGGTACGGTCGCGTACGGCGTGCCGGGGTTGGCGGCGTCGAAGGAGTCCAGGTAGAGCTGGACGGCCGAACCGGTTCCGCAGCGGGCGGAGTTGTTGACGTAGGTGATGGTGACGGTGCTCTTCGGGGAGTTCCCGAAGTCGATGTCGCCGTAGTTCAGCCAGGCGCCGTTGTAGGTGCCGCCGAGGTCGGTGGCGGAGCCCGCGCCGGTCCAGCCGACGGGCTCGCTCTTGAGCCCGCCGCCGCTGTTGGCACGCCACGCGGTGGCGTCGAAGCCCACGGGGGCGTCGGCGGTCTGCGTCAGGGTCAGCGAGTAGACGTTGCCGACGTAGGGCTGGGCGGAGGTCTGCGTGCTGGAGACGAAGGCCGCGTACACGTCCTGGACGCCGGTGAAGACGTTCGGGTCGAGCCGCACGCTGGTGGTGGCGATGGTTCCCCAGCCCGAACCGCTGTAGTCGAGGGGGATGTCGACGCTCTTCGCGCCGTCCTTCGCGCCGAGGTGCAGTTCGATGTGCGAGTCCGACGCCGCCCGCGACTGGGGCTTGTCGTAGCGGACGGTGACGGTGTCGGCGCCGCTGCGGAGGTTGGTGTCCTTCCACTGCGCCCACGCGCCGTTCGTCACGTTCTCGAAGAGGCCGTTGGCGAGGTTCAGCGGCAGCGAACCGTTGCCGGTCGCGGTGCTGTTGGCCGCGCTCAGCGTGGCGAGCGTGGTCGTCGGGGACGTGGAGACCCCGTTCGGCGAGAACTGGTACCAGTCGAAGTTCGACACCCACTGCTGACCGGACGGGGCGTGGAACACGAACGTGGCGCTCTTCGCGTTCAGCAGGGCGTCCGGGTCGGTGACGGCGGCCTGCACCGTGGTGTAGTACTGCCAGCCGCCGGTTCCGGGCAGCGGGACGGTGGCGACGACGGGGCCGTCGGCCGCGCCGGCGTGGACGTCGACGCTGCTCGGCTTGGCGTTCGCCGGCTGCGAGTTCGCGTACCGGACCGAGATGCTCCGCGGGGCGACCCCGCCGAAGTCCAGCTTGCCGTACCGCTCCCACGCGCCCTCGGTGACGCCACCGAGGTCGCCGTCGGAGTAGTACGCCTCCTTCACCAGGTTCGGCCCCTCCATCTGGTCGGGGGCCTCGGCCTGCAGGACGGCGTAGCCGCCCTCGTCGATGGTGAGCGAGTCGATGGCGGTGTGCAGCGCGTCGTCCGTGGCCATGATCGTGCCCGTCGCGGAGGTGCTGTCCGCGAGGACGGTCCGCGCGCGTTCGAGCGCCGACCGGAACAGGTTCCAGGAGCCGTCGGAGTAGTTGGCGCTGCGGACCAGGGAGGCCTGGTCGACGAGTGCGGCGAGGGCCTTGCGGGGCACGGCAGCGGCGGAGATCACGAGCGGGTCGGTCGGGGAGATCCCGGTGCCCTTCACCGTCGAGGCGCGCACGCCGTGGGCGAAGGCCGCGTCGCTGAAGGTGATGCCGAAGCGGGCGTCGACCTTCGTGGTGCCGGTGAGCGACAGCGTCGCCGTGCGCGAGTCGCTGACGCGCAGGTCCGCCGTGACCCCCTTCGGCAGGCCGGTCACGCTCGCGGCGCCGGTCCTGGTGAGGCTGGTTCCCTTGTGGGCGGCGAACGACGCCGGCCCGGACAGGGTGAGCTTCACGCTGTCGTCGACGGTGCCGTCGGCGGAGGTGCCGACGGTGGCCGGGCGGGCGGTGAGGACCGTGTCGCCCTTGCCCGTGCCGCCGTCACCCGTGTCGCCCGAGTCGGTGTCCAGCGAGTACGCGGGCTCGGTGTGGGCGCCCCACTGGGAGGGCTTGGAGCCCATGGTGAAGTCCAGGGTGCCGCCCGCGATGATCTGCGAGTAGTCCAGCCACGTGTTGTCGAACCGCTTGCCGTTCAGGGTCGCGTTCTGCACGTAGTAGTTGGCCGGCGAGACGCCGTCGGCCTTCACCGTGAACTTGGAGCCGTTGGCGTAGCTGATCGTCGTGGAGTCGAAGAACGGGCTGCCGATCTGGAACTGGCTGGAGCCGGCGGTCACCGGGAACAGGCCCAGGGCGGCGCCGACGAACATGGTCGACATGGTGCCGGCGTCGTTGTCCATGGTCGGCAGGAAGCCGTTCGGGGACAGCTTGTAGACCTGGGTCTTGACCGGCGGGCGGAACTCGCCGCCGGAGCTGGGGGCCTCGTTCGTGGAGCCCGTCGCGATGTAGCGGTTCCAGGTCGTACCGGTGTAGATGGCGCGCACCCACTTCTGCGTCAGGCTCGGCTCGCCGACGTAGTTGAAGAGGTACGGGGCCTGCAGGTCGATCTCGTTCGCGTTGGAGTGCAGCATGGTCGAGCCGTCATCGACGGCCGAGTCCTCGCCGAACATGTGCTTGACCGCGGCCTTGCCGGCCTTCTGGCCGCCCATCGCCTCGATCAGGCCGCCCATGTCGTAGGCGTCGTACCAGTGGTACTGCCAGAGCGTGCCCTGGTAGAGACCGGCCGCCTCGAACTTCTCGTAGTCGGCGCTCTGCCAGTCGCCGTTCGCGGCGCGCGGGGTCAGCAGACCGACCTCGGTGCCGTCGGTCGCGGTCCAGGCGCCGGACTTCACGAGGTTGTCGATCGCCATCGTCGACTGGGCGCGCAGCTTCTTGGCGTCGTCCTCCTTGCCGAGCGCGTCGGCGATGACGGACAGCGCCCACTGGTCGTAGCCGCGCTGGACGGTCGTGCCGGGGTCACCGGTGACGTAGCCCTGCCGCAGCTGAGCACCCGTGTAGTAGCCGCTGTACTGCAGCAGCGCCGGGTACGCCTCGTCGAGCCGGTCGAAGTTCTTGTAGCCCTTCGACAGCGCGTCGGCGACCAGCACGGCCGAGCGCTCCCAGCGCACGGTCGGGACCGAGTGGGTCAGGCTGCCGAGGCTCTTGCCGGAGGCGCGCGCGTCGGCGAACAGCTCGATCAGCGACTGGATCATGTCGCGGTAGGTGGCCGGGTCGATGTACGACTCGACGGAGTACTTGCGGAAGTCGTCCCAGGTCGACCAGCCGTCGTAGTACGTGAAGCCGTTCGTCTTGTGCACCGCGCCGTCGGCGCCGCGGTACGTGCCGGTGGTGCTCGTGGCGTTCACCGGCAGCGCGTACATGCGGTACAGGTGCGTGTAGAACTCCTTGGTGAGCGTCGACCCGGGGTCGGACTTCGCCGAGGCGCGGACGTCGACGGCGCCGAGCGCGCTGTTCCACTCCGCCTTCGTCCTCGCGCGCGCCTGGTCGAAGGTGAGGTCGCCCACCTCGTTGCGCTGGTCGGTCGCGGCCTGCTCCGCGCTGATCGGCGACAGTGTGACGCGCAGTTCGACGTCGTTCCCGTGGGACGTGTCGAACCCGAGGACGACGCCGGTGTCGGAGCCGTCCTGCGCGGTCGCGTCGCTCAGCTTGCCGTCGTTGCCCCAGCTCTTGAGCGAGGTCACGGGCACGTTGGTGGTGGCGTTGTAGTACAGCTTGTACGAGGCGCCGTTGAACGAACCCGCGATGAGCCCGCTGAGCGAGGTGGTCCCGTCCGGGAGCGTCGTCGCCTGCACGGTCGAGCGGGTGCGGCTGGTGAAGTTGTTCGCGAGGTCCAGGACCAGCTCGGGCTCCGAACCGGCGGGGAAGCTGTACCGCTCCAGCGCGGTGCGCGTGGTCGCGGTCACCTCCGCCTTGATGGTGCCGGGGTCCTGCGTCACCGCGGAGCCGGTTCCGGAGATGGCGCCGAGGCCCACCTGGTAGTAGCCGGGCGTCGCGGTCTCGTCGTCGTGGCTGTACGCGTGCGCGTAGGTGCTGGGCGCGGGGCGCTTGTCGTACCGCACGGAGGTCGGGACGACCAGCAGGTCGCCGCCGCCGCCCGAGCCGCCGACGCCGTCGAGGTTCGTCGCGGTGAACCCGGCGATGTGGTCCTCGTTGTAGTCGTACCCGGGGTGGTTGCGGTTCGGCGTGGTCAGCGGGCTGACCTTGGCGAGGCTGTGGGGCGCCTGGGCGCCCGGCAGGTCGTTGCCGTCGTCGCCGGCGGTCGCCACGAAGGGGTCGACCAGCTTCGTGTAGTCCGTGCCCCCGCTTCCGGAGCTTCCCGTGGACCCCGCGGACGAGGTCGCGAGGGGTACGGCCGCGGCCGCGCCGCCGCCCGCGAGTGCGGCGAGGCCGAGCGCGCCCGACAGCAGCGCGGCGACCGTCGCGCGCAGGGGGCGGCCACGACGGGGGGCGGTTCCGCGTGGAACCGCGCGGGGCAAGGGGACTTGGGATCTGATGGACACGTGACCTCTCCAGCGTCGCAGTACGCACGCACGGATCGGCCCACCCGAAGACAACGTTGTCAGCCCGGGACGCCGGGCGTGCAACCCAGAGCGAGACGGCAGTGGACGCACGGGTTCACACCCCCGCCGCGTTCACGGCCTTCGATCATCAGATACGCCGAAGGCATACGGGAAGCGAACAAAGATCGCACAGAAGGTGCGTGCCGGGTGCCATGTCCGGATAACAGCCGTGTTCTCCGCGGCTTCCGGCGCGCATCTGACGGGCTTTCCCGGGACTCCCCGAGGCTTCGCGGGACTTCGCCGGGCGCCACGGGCCCGCGTCGGTCAGGCCGCGCGCTTCCACAGTTCCTTCCATCGCAGGGACCTGGCGGCGAGGCGGCGCCGGTCGACGTCCGAAGGACGTGATCCGAGACTCACTCCGCATCGCGCGCACAGACGGTACACGTGGAGGCCGCTCTTCCAGGAGCACGTCTTCGCGTCGCTGCCGCAGGCTCGGCATCGCGGGCTGTCGGTTCCGGGCGGGATCGCGGAGGCGAGGACGCGTCCCACCACGGTCGGCAGGGGCTCGCAGGGGTGGAACTCGGAATCGGGGCAGAAGGCCAGAGAGCCTTCCGGTCCCGGTCGTTGGTCCCGCCAGCCGCCGTCCGGCCGTGGCACACGTCGCCCGAGGTCCTTCTCCCGCCGGCGGCGGGTCACGTAGGCGGCCTCGTCGGCGAGCCGGAGCCGGCGTGCGGACCGGAGCTCCTCCACGGCACGGACCAGTGCCGCCGGATCGTCCTCCAGGACGACAGGGATCCGGGCGCTGCGGCACAAGTGGTGGTACGTCGCGCGAAACCCGTACGGAGCGAAGCCCACCACGCAGGTGCGCAGGGCGTTGTGGCGGGCGCGAACCGGCAGATCCGCGTCGTGCACACGTCGGCGATGGGTCTCGAAGCCGGCCATCGTGCGAGGGTAGGCCGCGATCCAGCGGGGCGCATCCGGCTATCCCCGAGGCCGACCGTCTTCCCGGCCCTCGGGCGCCTGCTCCGGCCACTCGCGACGTAGCGCAGTGACCGGCGTGCCCAACCGCCGGTCGTGACGCCGCCTGTCGGACCGCTCGTCTAGGGTCGCCGGCATGGCTGAGCCCTCCTATCTGAGCGCCGTCCGCGAGTCGTACGACACGGTCGCCGCCGATTACGTCGAACGCATTCCGCCGCCGGCCGCCATGGACCCGCTGTCCCGCGGCATGCTGGCGGCGTTCGCCAAACTCGTGCGGACGGCCGGCCTCGGGCCGGTAGCGGACCTGGGATGCGGCCCCGGCCGCGTCACGGCGCACCTCGCCGGGCTGGGAGTGTCCGCCTTCGGCGTCGATCTGTCGCCGAAGATGATCGGGCTGGCCCGGCAGGCGTATCCGGACCTGCGGTTCACCGAGGGTTCGATGACCGCGCTGGAGACGGGGGACGGCGAGCTCGGCGGCATCCTGGCCTGGTACTCCACCCACCACACGCCACCGCAGTGGCTGCCTGCGGTGTTCGCCGAGTTCCACCGCACGCTCGCGCCCGGCGGTCACCTGCTCTGGGGAGACTACGTCGGCGACGAACGGCTGCGGCCGACCCAGGGCTACGGCCATCCCGTGTCCTACGAGTCGTACCTCCTGCCCCTGAACCGCGTGATCGGCCTGATGGAGCAAGCCGGACTCGTCGTCGCCGCGAGGCTGGAGCAGGAGCCGGGCGGCCGGGCGAACAGACCGTGCGCCTGTCTCATGGCCCGCAAGCCGGAGCAGCCCGCGGCTTCGGCCCCTCCGCGTCCGGCGACCGCCGGATCCTGACCCGGGGTCGCGCACCGGTCACCGCCATGCGGTGACCGCGTCGACCAGCCTTCCCGTCCTCGTTCACCAGTCCCGACCGGCGGTCAACTCCTCCGCATCCGCCTCTGTGAACCCGTATGCCGACGCGACGAAGCAGAACTCATCACAGATCCACTCACGCGCGACGGTCTCGATCTCACTCCCGGCCGCGACGAACTCCTTGTCCAGCAGGTTGAACTCCTCCGTCGCAGCCTGGGCGAGCGCGTACAAACTCTCCATGTCCGACGGCTGCTCGGCCTCGATCTGCTCGCACAGCCGCAGCAGGATCGCCTTCCCGTGGTCGACCACGTGATCAGGGAAGTACGGGTCGTCATACATCTGCCGCAAGAACGCGTACCCGGACACCTGGTGGTTCGTGATCGGCATGGCACTTCCGGGGGGCCGTCGCCGGGTTGCCGAAGACTCGCACGGCTCCATGGTGCACCACCGTAGGGAGATCCCGGGTCACCGACCACGGGGTTGCCGCAGGGCGCGGAGCGCGGTGCGGCGTGAATACGACACACGGCGCCAAGACGCCAAGTCCGCCCATTGACCTGGTTGTCGTGGGCACGCGATCTTTCTTCCGGCAACCGTGAAGTCGTCCGGCCGCGTCGTCGGCGTACTGTCCTGTCCGCTCCGCCCTCCATCGGAGTCGCCCTGTGCCCGTTCCCCGCCCCTCACGCCTCCTCCGGTTCCCGAGGAGTGTCCCCGCCCGGCCGACGGGATCCCCGTGGCAACGTGCCACCGGCGCCGCCGCGGCCCTGCTGCTGGCGGTTCTCGCCGTCCAAGTCCCGCAGCAGAGCCCGGCCGTCGCCGACGACACCGGGCCCGCGACGGAGTCGCTGTGCGGCACGCCGCAGCCCGGGCACTTCGGTTGCTTCGCGGTGCGGCAGACGCAGGGCGCGGGCGGAGCCGGCGCGCGTGCCGCCGCGCCCGAGGGGTTCGGCCCGGCGGAGCTGCGCTCGGCGTACGGCCTGCCCGAGGACGGCGGCGCCGGGGCGACCGTCGCGGTCGTGGCCGCGTACGACAACCCCAACGCCGAGCAGGACCTCGCCGCCTACCGGGCCCGGTACGGGCTGCCGCCCTGCGCGGCGGACGACGGCTGCTTCCGCAAGGTCGACCAGCGCGGGGGCACCGACCTCCCGCTGCCCAACGACGGCTGGGCCGGCGAGATCTCCCTGGACCTGGACATGGTCTCGGCCGTCGCGCCGAAGGCGCACATCCTCCTGGTCGAGGCCGACAGCTCCGCCACGGACGACCTGGGCGCCGCCGTCAACACCGCGGTGGCGCTGGGCGCGCGTTACGTGTCCAACTCCTACGGCGCCTACTACGACGGACCCGACCTCGCCGCCCTGGACGCCGCGTACTTCGACCACCCCGGGACCGCGGTGGTGTTCGCCTCCGGCGACTACGGCCACGGCCTGAGCTACCCGGCCTCCTCCCCGTTCGTGACGTCGGTCGGCGGCACCTCGCTCCACAGGAGCGACACCGGTGCGCGGGGCTGGACGGAGACGGTGTGGAGCGGCACGGGCTCCGGGTGCTCGGCGTACCAGCCGAAGCCGGCGTTCCAGACGGACACGGGATGCGACCGGCGTTCGGTGGCGGACGTCAGCGCGGTCGCCGACCCCGACACCGGCGTGGCGGTCTACAACACCTACTCCGGGGGCGGCTGGGGCGTGTACGGCGGCACCAGCGCCTCCGCCCCGATCATCGCCGGTCTGTACGCGCTGGCCGGGACGCCCGTCGCGGGCACGTACCCGGCCGCGTACCCGTACCGCACGCCGGACGCCCTCAACGACGTGACCGCCGGCAGCAACGCCCACTGCTCCGACGACGCGCCCTGCGACCCGGACACGGCGCCCCCGTGCGATCCCGCGAACAGCTGCGTCGCGGGCCCCGGCTACGACGGTCCGACGGGCCTCGGCACCCCGAAGGGCGTGGACGCCTTCCGGGCGGGCCCGCACGGCACGGTGGGCGGCAAGGTCACCGACCGGGCCACCGGGAAGGCACTGTCCGGGGCGACCGTACGGCTGGGCACGCTCACGGCACGCACCGCGGCGGACGGCCGCTGGTCGCTGGCGGCACCCGCCGGCTCGTACGCGCTGACGGTCGACGCCTTCGGCTACGGCCGGAAGGAACTGGGCACCGTCACCCTCGCGGACGGAGCGGAGCTGACCCGCAACGCCGCGCTCGCGGCGGTGCCGACCGCCACGGTCTCCGGCACCGTGCGGGACGGCGGCGGACACGGGTGGGGCGTCTACGCCCGGCTCACCGTCGACGGCGTCCCCGGCACCGTGTACACCGATCCCGTGACCGGCCGTTACTCGGTCCGCCTCGAACGCGGCAAGGCGTACACGCTGCGCGCCACCGCCCTGTACCCCGGCTACCGGCCGGCCGAGACGCAGGTCGTGCTCGGTTCGTCCCCGCGGACCGCGGACCTGGCGCTCCCCCTGGTCGGCTCCGGTGCCCTCCCGCCCGGTTACGCCGTCGACTACCACGGGGGCGGCTTCCAGTCCTTCGACACCGCCGCCACGCCCGCCGGGTGGAGCGTCGTCAACCACACCGGCGCCGGGGGCTGGGGCTTCGACGACCCGCTGACCCGCGGCAACCAGACCGGTGGTGACGGCGGCTTCGCCCAGGTCGACGACTACGCCCTCGGCTGGGGCGAGGTCGACACCGAACTGATCAGTCCCTCCTACGACTTCTCAGCGCAGACCCGGCCGGCGCTGGAGTTCGACACCGCGCTGCCCAGTCTGTGGCGCTTCAACGACCCGACGGCCGACATCGACGTGAGCACCGACGGCGGGGACCACTGGGAGAACCTCTGGCACCACACGGACGTCGTGGAGGGCCCCTCCCACCAGACGGTTCCGCTCACGGACTACGCCGGAAAGCCCTCGGTGCGGCTGCGCTTCCACTTCGCGGGCTCGCTGACCGGCATCTGGCAGCTGGACAACGTCGCCGTGGGCACCCGTTCGCTGGTCACGGTGCCCGGCGGTCTGCTGACGGGCCGGGTGACGGACGCCAACACCGGCGCCGGGATCGCCGGAGCGGCCGTCTCGGCCGCCAGGGCCCCGCAGGACGGCGGGCGCAGCATCGCCACGCCGGACGACCCGGCCGTCGGCGACGGGCTGTACTGGGCCTTCTCCTCCCGCACCGGCCGTCAGGAGTTCACAGCCGGGCTGCCCGCCTTCGGCTACCCGGCCCGGACGTCCGGCGTGACGGTCAAGGCCGGCGCCGTCACCGCCGCGGACTTCGCCCTCCGCCCGTCCCGGCTGAAGGCCGTCCCGGGTTCGGTCGGCGTCACCGTTCCGTGGGGTGGGAAGAGGACCGTCACCGTGAAGGTCCGCAACACCGGAGGCGCCCCCGCCTCACTCGCCGTCGGCGAGCAGGCCGTCGCGGACGCCCCGCGTGCGGCCGGTGCCGTCAGGGAGCGGACGGCGGCAAGCCCCGATCCGCTCGGCACCACGGCCACCGCCGTCGCGGCCGAGGGCCGGACCGGCGGGGCGACCGCCGGGCAGGCGTGGCAGCCGCTCGCGGATCTCCCGCAGCCGATGAGCGGGGGCATCGCGGCCGCGTACGACGGCGTCCTCTACGCCGGTCTCGGTCAGACGCCCGACGGCCAGTGGACCACCGCCCTGCGCTCCTACGACCCGGCCACGGCGGCCTGGAAGGACCTCGCGCCGGCCGTCACCAAGCGCACCGGCGCGGCCTACGGATTCGTCCGGGGCAAGCTGTACGTCGTCGGCGGCAAGAACCGCGCGGGCGCGCCGATCGCCGGGGGCGAGGTCTACGACCCGGCGACCGACACCTGGTCGCGGATCGCCGACGCGCCCAAGGCGTACGGCAGTTCCGCCGCGGCGGCGGTGGGCGACCGGCTCTACGTGGTCGGCGGCTGCACGAGCTTCACCTGCGGCTCGCGCGACGTGCAGGTCTACGACCCGGCGAGCGACACGTGGTCCGCGGGCCCGGCCTACCCCCTGCCGACCTCCTGGCAGAGCTGCGGGACGGTCGAGGGCACGCTGTACTGCGCGGGCGGCGTCCACCAGGGCGACGGGCAGCCTCCGCACGCCACGGCGGCCGGGTACGCCCTGGACCGTGCCGCGGGCCGCTGGACCCCGATCGCCGATCCGCCGGTGGACTTCTGGGGTGCCGCGACGGCCGTCGGGGCGGGCCGGCTCATGGCCGCCGGCGGTGTGCTGGTCGGGGCCGCCGCGGTGACCAACGAGGCGTACGCCTACGATCCGGGCACGGACGCGTGGAGCGCCCTGCCGAACCTGCCGCAGCCGCTGTACGCGGCTGCCGGAGCACCCGGCTGGTCCGTCCTGGGCGGCCTGAGCGCCGACCGGGTGATGCAGAGCTCCGCCCTGGAGCTGCCGGGCTACGACTCGCCCCACGGGGACGTGGCGTGGCTGGCGGGCAAGGCGGGTTCCGCGTCCGTCGCCGCGGGCGGGACGGCGGAACTGAAGGTCACCGTCGACGCCCGGGGCATGGGCCCGGCCGACGCGGGGGTGCACCGCGCGCGGCTGGTCGTCGACAGCGACGGGCCGTACGGATCCGTCACCGTGCCCGTCACCATGACCGTGGTGGCGCCGCCGGGGTGGACGCACCTGAGCGGCACCGTCAGCGGCGCGGGGCGGCACGGCGGCAGCACGCCGCTGGCCGGGGCCACGGTGCGGGTCGGGACCGGGACGGGTGCGCACACGCTGAGCACCGCCGTCGACGGCACCTACCAGCTGTGGCTCCCGGAGGCCGGACGTACCGTCGCGCTGAGGGTCGGTGCCGAGGGCTACCGGACGGCCGAGCGCACCGTGCGGACGGGCGGTCGTGACGCCGTCACCGCGGATGTGGTCCTGACCAGGCGTTAGGCGCAACGGCGCGGTGGGGCCGGTCAGTCGGGACCGGCCCCACCGCGCCTGCCTGCGGCAGTGGTCAGCCCATGGCCAGCAGACGCGCGGGCGCGACGCGCGACTGCGCGCGGACCGGCAGGGCCAGGGCCGCGCAGACCAGGACCACAGCGGCCAGGGTGGCCAGCAGTGCCGCGCCGCCGACGGCCGGAAGACGCCCGCCCAGCGTGCCCCACCCGATGGCGAGGACCGCCGCCAGCCCGGTGACCGCTCCGGCCAGGCCGCCCAGCACGGCGAGCAGGGCACCCTCGTAGTAGCTGAGCCGGGCCAGTTCACGCGTCGTCCAGCCGGTGGCCCGCAGCACGGCCAGGTCCGCGGCGCGTTCGCGCATGGACAGGACCAGGACGTCGACCGCTCCGGCGGCGCCCAGCAGCAGCGACAGCGCGACGCTCAGGTAGTCCGCGGTCCGGGCCTGCGCGACGACCGCGTTGCCCAGCAGGGAGCCGGCCACCTCTCCGCGGAAGCCCAGGGTGAGGGCGAGCAGGACGGTGAAGGCCGCCACCGCCAGGGCGAGTCCGGCCGCGCCGAGCACGGTACGGCCGGGGAAGCGCAGCAGGTTGCGCACGGCGAGCCCGAGGACGGAGCTGACGGGCGCGGCCCGTCCGGTGGCGGTCACCGGGGGCGTGATCGCGTCCAGCGGCTTGAGCCGGGTGGCGCGCCAGGCCGGGAAGAGCCCCGCGGCGACCGCGAGCAACAGCGCGACGGGCAGCACGAGCGCCGCCTTCCGCCCCGCGTCGGGCAGTCCCAGCACCACGCCCAGGACGTAGGCCAGCACGGCGCCGAGGGCTCCCGCGCCCATGCCGATGACGAGGAGTTCACCGAGGATGAGGCGCATGATCTCCGGCGGGCTCCAGCCCAGGCAGCGCAGGGTGCCGATCTCGATGCGCCGTGAACGCACCGACGCCAGGGCGGCCTGCGCGAGGAACAGCGCGCAGACGATCAGGACCAGCACGAACAGCACCGCGCTCTTGGCGTCGACGGCCTTGAGGATGCGCAGCGCCACGCCCTTGGCGGTCCAGTTCTCCACCACGTGGACGCCGGGCAGCGCGATGGTCTGCGGCGCCGGCGAACTGCCGATGGTGATGTCCACCTGCAGGCCGGGGTACGCGGTGCGGATGCGCCCCGCGACGGCGTTGACCCGCGCCTGTGACGCCGCGTCGACGCCGGTCACGCCGGCGACCCGGATCCGGATGGCGCTGATGGGGGCCTTGTCCTGCACGCTCGGCTGCCGGCGGCTCCCGGTCAGTACGGGCAGCGCGTCCAGGGACGTGAGCATGGTGGGCGGTGCGGCCAGGTAGCCGCCGAGGTTGCGGTCCGGGCGCAGCGGCCGGTCGTGCAGGGCCGCCCGCCCGGCGTCGTCGGCGCCGGTGACCTGCGGCGAGCGGTAGGTCTCCAGCGGCACGGCGGACAGCGTGGAGAATCCGGGGAGTTCGGTGGCGTCGTAGCGGCCGACCGGCTTCAGGTAGGGGACCGGGGTCCTTCCGTAGTCCTCGTGCCCGCAGGTACGGGTGCCCCAGCAGGCGGTTCCGGGGTGGCTGACGACCTCCCGGAACTGGGCGCCGGTGTTCTCCTCGGGCACGAGCTGGATGAACTGGCGGTCGCTGTTGGTGCGCCACAGCTCCGGGGACTGGTCGGCGCGGGCGCGCGGCGCCAGGTCCGCGCCGGTGCGGCGGTAGTCGACGGGGCCGACCGTCCAGTAGCTGTCGGCCTGCGGGGCGAACAGGGAGGTGCCGGGGAAGCCCTGCTCGAGTTGGGCGCTGACGCGTCCGACCGGTGTTCCGCGCAGGTCGTTGACGAAGTCGTGGGCGGCGGGGCTGCCGAGCTTGCCGCGCAGGGCCGTGGGGTCGCCGGTGTCCAGGCGTTCCACGGTGGCGTCCACGGTCCCGGAGGTCAGGCTCTGGTCGCTGAGCACCATCGGGATCGTCCAGTAGGACTCGTTGGACCAGTTCTCCTTGCGGCCCCATGCGGGCTTGTCCCGTTCGGTGAGCATGCGGCCGGAGGTGACGGCGTGCCCGAGGCCCACCAGCCGGTCCTCGGCGGCGGGATCCACCGCCGACAGCAGCACCGGGTAGGAGACGGGGATCTCGGCGACCGCCTTGCCCCCCGCCGACCGGCAGGTGAGCCAGCTGTTCATGTCGGGGTCGAAGGGCGACTTCTCGCGACGGTCCTCGCGTATGAGGTTGGGTTGCAGCGGACCGAATTCGCCGTCCTCGGTGTGTTCGACGTGAATATCGGTCTTGTTGTAGTTGTAGTACCAGCACACCGGATAGGTCCGGTGATCGGCGTGTTCCTCCTGCAGGCCGGGGAACGTGGAGTCCGAGAGCGTCTCGGACGCTTTGATCGGGTTGCGGCTCACGTACAGGTACTGGTCGGCGGCACGGTAGCGGCCCAGCCCCGCGGTCAGCGTCGGCTGGATCCTCAGCATCTGGCCCTGCGCCTCGCCGTCCACGAACGACGACAGGTCCACCTTCAGCGTTCCCTGCACCATCAGGTAGCCGACGTTGGCGACGGGCGCGGCGACCTCGATCCCGGGCATCTCCTTGATCCGCTCGTACTGGCTCGTGCCGATGCCGCCGAAGATCCCGGACAGGAAGTTGGCCCCGACGAGTTGGTCGCCGCGTTCGAGGGCGGTCTGGCTGCCGTGGGGGCGGACCAGGACGTCGTACGCGGAGCGGGCGTTCTTCCGCACGGTCTCGGTGGTCCGCGCCTGACTGGTGGTCACGGTCGAGGTGAGCAGGGTGAAACTGGTGGCGGCCACGAGGATGCCCGCTGCCAGGGCCAGCGCGCGGGCCCGGTGCCGGCGCAGCTGTGACCAGATCATGGCGATCACGGGCGCAGGCCTCCGAGCCGGTCCAGGACGTCGGCCGCGGGCGTGACGCGTTCGTCGGCCACGACCTTCCCGTCGCGCAGGCGCAGGATCCGGTCGCAGCTGGCGGCCACCTCCACGTCGTGGGTCGCGACCAGCAGCGTCATCCCGAACTGCGCGGTCAGGGACAGCAGCAGGTCGATGATCTCCCGGCCCGTCGCGCTGTCGAGGTTTCCGGTCGGCTCGTCCGCCAGCAGCAGGCCGGGCCGGTTGACCAGCGCCCGGGCGACGGCCACGCGCTGCTGCTGACCGCCCGACAGCTCCGAGGGCAGCGCGCCGGCGCGCCGCTCCAGGCCCACGGCCTCCAGCAGTTCCATGCCGCGGGCGCGCCGGTCGAAGTCCACCCGGCGGGGCAGCACCGGCGCCAGCACGTTGTCCAGCACCGTGAGGGCGGGCAGCAGGTGGAAGCGCTGGAAGACGAAGCCGATCCGGCGGCGGTGGGCGTCGAGCCCGCCCGGTGCCAGGGCGGTGCCGTCGACCTCGACGGTGCCGGAGTCCGGCAGATCCATGCCGCCCACCAGGTGGAGGACGGTCGACTTCCCGGCGCCGGACGGGCCGGTCAGGGCCACCGATTCACCGTCCCCGATCTCCAGGTCGATGCCGTCCAGCGCCACCACCCCCGGATGTCGGCGGGTCACGCCCCGCAAGGTCACGCCCATGGTTCCGACCACCCCTCCTGCATTGCGGCAATGCACGGGTACATTGTCACAACACAGAGGGGATGCAAAATGCCACTGCACCACGCGGTGCTCGCGCTGCTGGCCGAGGGACCGAGTCACGGCTACGAGCTCAAGGGCCGTTTCGAGGAAGCGATCGGCCCGCAGTGGGGCGGCCTCAACATCGGGCACCTCTACCAGATCCTCGAACGGCTGGTCCGCGACGGCCACGTCACCCGTTCGCACGTCACGCAGAACGACCGCCCCGACAAGACCCGTTACACCCTCACCCACCAGGGACTCGACGAGCTCGACAGCTGGGCGACGTCGGCCTGGGTCCGCACCGGCGGATACCGCGACGAACTCTTCCTCAAGCTCTTCGGCGCGGCCTCGCTCGGCCCCGAGGCCCTGGACACCCTCGTGACGAACCAGCGGCAGACCTACCTCTCCGAACTCGCCGCCCTCACCCGCCTGCGCCGCACCCACACCGACGACCCCCTCGTCGCCCTCCTCATCGACGCCGCCATCGCCCACACCAAGACCGACCTGCAACTGGTCGACACCGCCGCCGACCGGCTGGCGGCGCTCGCGCGACCCGGCGTCCCCTCGCACGAAGCGACGGAGGAACCCCCTGCCGTGGACGCGCCCACGGCACCGGCCACGGGTGGATGAGCAGGAATGGCCCGCCGTCGGGTTCCTGAGAAGACTGGAGCCCGCGGCCGCGCCAGGCCGCTCCCCCGGGCACCGCGGACGCCACCCGGTGCCGAGACACCTGGACAGGAACCGGATCATGAGCGTTGAGGTAGAGGTCGTCCGCGAGGCGGACGACGAGCTGGTCGAGGCGTTCACACGCCTGCTCCCCCAACTGTCCGCCAGCGCGGCGCCGCCGGACCGTGAATCGCTGCGCAGGCTGCTGGCCGCCGAGGCGAACACGGTGCTGGTGGCGCGTGTCGACGGTCGCGTCGTCGGGACGCTCACGCTGGCGATGTTCCCCCTGCCGACCGGGATGCGCGCCTGGGTCGAGGACGTGGTGGTCGACGAGGCCGCCCGCGGCTACGGCGTCGGCGCCGCCCTCACCGAGGAGGCGATCCGGCTGGCCGACGTCGCCGGAGCCCGTACGGTGGACCTCACGTCCCGGCCCTCACGTCAGGCGGCGAACCGGCTGTACGAACGTCTCGGCTTCCTCGTCCGGGACACCCGCGTCTTCCGCTACACGCTGCAGGCCTGAGGTACCGGCGGATCTGCGGAGGCGGCGGGGAACCGTGCGGCCCCGCACCACGTCGTACCTGCCATGATCAAGGAACCCACCGCTCGGCGCCTTCCCGCCGCCCCGCTGCTCGCCGTCCCGCTCGTGGCGCTCCTCCTCTCGTGTTCCGCGCCGTCGGACGACGGCGCGGACCGCACGGCCGGCGGCACCCGTACGCCCGTGTCCGCCTCGGAGCCGGCCGGGGCGTCCGCTCCGGGGGCCGGTTCCGAGTCGGCACCGGCAGGGTCCGAGTCCCCTTCGGCGGGGCAGCCGGAGGTCCCGGTGGAGAAGGTGCGCGACGCCTTCGCCACCCTCCAGGCGACCTACCACTCCGGCTGCACGCCCACCACGTCCCAGGGCGAGTGCGCGTACTTCCTCACCCGGGTGCACGACGAACTCGCCGGACTCGACGAGGCCATGAAGGCCGACCCCCAGGGCCCCGGGCACTTCCGCGAGCCGCTCGCGTGGATGGCGCGACTGCACGGCACCCTCGGCACGGACACCTCCTTCGAGAACCTCAAGGAGCACCAGGACGACCTCGTGGCGACCCGCGACCGGATCAACCGCTGGATGCAGGGCCACCCCGAGGACTACCGCTGAGCCGGCGCTCCATCGCACCCCTTGCCGGCAGGGCAGCCGGCCGGTGAGCGGGGGCCTCCCCGAACCATCACACCCCCACGCCGTAGCTGCACACATTAATAATTTGCCTAATACCTTTAGGCAAACTAGCCTGCCGTTCATGAAGCCACTGACCGAGCGGGAGATCCGCGGCGCCTTCGTGAACTGCAGCAAGGGCGAGGCGAAGCGCCTGCACGTGCCCCGCGACCTGGCCGAGCAGCCCTGGGACGACCTGGACTTCCTCGGCTGGCGCGACCCCCAGGCCCCGGACCGGTCGTACCTCGTCACCGAGCTGGACGGGCGCACGACGGCGGTCGTCCTGCGCTCGTCGCACACGGCCTCCTGGCAGGCGCGGCTGAGCATGTGCTCCATGTGCCTGACCACCCACTCCGGGGGCGTCTCCCTCATGGTCGCCCCGCGGGCCGGCAAGGCCGGGCAGCAGGGCAACACCGTGGGCGCCTACATGTGCAGCGACCTCGCCTGCCCGCTGTACGTACGGGGCAAGAAGGTCGCGGGCATCGGCGCGCGGCTCCACGAGACCCTCACTCTGGAGGAGAAGGTCCAGCGGACCGTCGCGAACCTCGCCGCGTTCCTGGCGAAGGTCGCCGCCTGAGACGGGTCGGGACCTGCGGCACGTCAGGCCGTGCGCGCGGTAAATGGCGCGGCACGGCGGCTCCCCGGCCGGTAGGCTCCCGCCGCCACGCGGATCAGGTGAACGCGTGCGGGGAGGGGAGAGCGCATGGCGGAGGCACGAGCGATGCCGAACGTGACCGACGAGCGCCTGTGCTGGCTCGTCGTCCGCGACGAGCTGCGCAAGAAGGCGGGCCGACTGCGCGTGTTCGGGTGGATCACGGTCCTGTTCAGCAGGAACGACGGCGCGACCACGACGGGCGGTGACCTCAGACGCGAGTACGCGTCGGACAGAATGGCCGACTACACCTTGGCCGTGGACGACGCCGCGCAGGGCCTCTCCCCCGAGGAGCGCAGGTACCTGCGCGCCGTGGGCGAGGTGCCGGAATGGTTCATGGCCGACGTGGAGCGCCGCTACCAGGTGATCCGCAAGCAGCGCTGACGACGCCCGCCCCGTTCCGGTCCCGGGGCTCTCCTGCCCACGCCCACCCCCGTGGCCGCGGGTCCCTCACGCGTCCCGGCCCGGCTGCGCCGCGTCGTGTGAGGCCGCGTCAGGCCTGGTGTGGAGGACGGCGCGGGCCTGCTCGGCGGCGCGGGTGACGCTTTCGCTGATGAAGTCGAGGAAGCGGGCGATGTTCTCCAGGCGGGCGGCGGCCGGGGTGTCGGCGCCGAGGACGGCCACGCCCTGGCGCGCCGTCGCCACCAGCTGGTCGTTGGCCCGGGCGCTGGCGATGGTCGCCTGGTAGAAGAGTTCGTTGTCGACGAGGTAGCGGTCACGGCGGCGTTCGTCCCGTTCCCGGCGGACGAGGCTCTGACTCTCCAGGAAGGCGATCGCCTTGGAGATGGACGCCGGACTGACCTGGAGCCGCTGGGTGAGCTCGGCCGCGGTCAGGCTGCCCGCGTCGGTGGTGAACAGGCACGTCAGCACCCGGGCCCCCATCTTGTTGAGACCCGTGGCCATCATGACCGTGGTGAACGTCTCCTCGTACTCGGCCACGGCCTCCGGATCACGTCCGTGCGCCGGAGGGGCCGACTGCGCCCCCCTGACGGCCGCGGGCTTGCGGCGGTGGGCGCGGCGCTCGGTGGCCCGGTGGGCGAGGTCGGCGCGGTAGGCGGTGGGGCCGCCGTTGCGCATCACCTCGCGCGTGACCGTCGAGGTCGGACGGTCCAGGCGCCGGGCGATCTCGGCGTACGGAAGGCTGTCGGCCAGCCCCGACGCGATCTGCTGGCGTTCCTGCTGGGTGAGCCTGCCTCCCGGCATCGTGATCTCCCTGGTGATCGCACGCGATGTCCCCGATTCCCGCACCATAGCGTTCACTTCCCGACCATTGCAATGATCGAAGCGGCCGACGTTGCATTATCTTCAGGATCGTTGCAACAAATTCCCTCATCTCACCTGCGATGATTGGGATTTGACGCAACAAGAACGTTGCCGTCGACTGGAAAGCAACGTAGCGTTTCCCATGTCAGAAACCGACAGCGAGCACGGGAGT
The DNA here is from genome assembly GCF_040630935.1 of Streptomyces sp. NPDC005722. Lineage (NCBI taxonomy): Bacteria > Bacillati > Actinomycetota > Actinomycetes > Kitasatosporales > Streptomycetaceae > Streptomyces > Streptomyces sp. NPDC005722. The sequence goes on along the minus strand of NZ_JBEXYN010000019.1, from coordinate 108,282 downwards.
GCACGATGCAGAAGTTCGACACCACCGCCCCCATCTCCGCCGTCCTGGAGATCCCGGCCGGACGCGTCCAGTTCATCGCCGCCGACCGCGCCGACACCGTCGTCGAGGTCCTGCCGGCCGACCCCGCCAAGAGCCGCGACGTCCGGACCGCGGAGCAGACCACCGTCACCTACTCCGACGGCGTCCTGCAGATCCGCACCGCCTCCGGCAACCGGCTCCTCGGCCCCTCCGGGGCCCTGGAGGTCACCGTCCAACTGCCCACCGGATCGCGCGTCGAGGGCAAGACCTCCGGCAGTGAGCTCCGCGGGGTGGGCCGGCTCGGCGACGTCGTCTTCGACGGGGCGTACCGGCAGATCAAGATCGACGAGGCCTCCGGCGTCCGTCTCACCGCGGTCGACGGCGACGTCGAGGTCGGCCGGCTCACCGGCCCCGCGAACATCAGCACCGCGCGGGGCGACATACGGATCGCCGAGGCCGTCCGCGGCACGGTCGAACTCCGCACCCAGATGGGCGACATCACGGTCACCGCCGCCTCCGGGGTGTCCGCCGCCCTGGACGCCGGCACGGGCCACGGCCGCGTCAGCAACGCCCTGAAGAACGACGGCGCGACCGAACTCCACATCCACGCCACCACCCCGTACGGGGACATCACCGCCCGCAGCGCGTGAGGGAACGGCGCCGGCGCCGACCGGCCCAGCCACCCCCGGGGCCCCGCGCACAGAACGCGGGACCCCGGGGCGCGCAAACCCAGCCATGACGGCTCTCCGTCCCCGTCGTGCCCCCCGTACACCCGCGTCCGAACGTCGGCGCAGCGAGAACCATCCACCGCCTCGACCCGGTCGAAGCCCTACGCGGTCACGGCGTCAGCGTCGCCTGCGGTGAGATCCAGCAGGTCGGCGAGGCTGCGCTCCGCCTGCCGGACGATTCCGAAGTGCGGGCCGTGCATCCTCCTCAGGGTGGCGATGCTGCTGCCGCCCTCCCGCGCGGCCTCCTCGCGTCGCCCCAACCCGAGCAGCGCCTCCGCGGCATGGATGCCCGACAGGGCTTCCGCCGACTGCAGGGTCACCACAGACGGGGGCGTGGCCGACCTCGCGGCCCCGGCGATCACGGCAAAGGCACTTCTCGCGCTCTCCAACGCTTGGGCATGGCTCCCCAGACGGTTCAGGGCATGGGCACAGCACAGCTCCAGACCGAACCGCAAGCGCAGTTCTCCTTCGTCGTACCGGGTCACCATTCCCAACGCTTCTTCCGCGATCGCCAGTCCTTCTTCCGGGCGTCCCGTGCTCGTCAGGAGGTGGGACAGCAGGTCCGTCGCCAACCAGCGCGCGGCGAACCCGGCGGGCGGCGGCAGGAGCCGGCTCCGCTCGAGGACACTGCGCAGTTCCTGCTCGCTCTCCTCGACCCGGCCCAGCCAGAACCTCTCGTTCCCACGCACCGCGCGACAGAGCAGGACTTGTGCCCCGAACTCGTCCAGCGACGTCGAAGCGGCTTCGATCAGCTCGTCGAGTTCACGTGCCGCCTCTTCGTGACGGCCCTGCTGGGACAAGATCCTGACATGCAGGATCCAGATCTCCAGGGTGTCGTGGCGGGTACGCAGACGAAGCACCCTCGTTTCCGCCTCCGGCCATTGGCCTTCGGATTCGAGGTGGACACAGAGGGCATAGAGCACGTAGTCCGTCACGAGGTGCTCATCGCCGAACCGGACCTCGGCTGTGGCGAGGCAGTCGCGCAGCCCTGCATCCCGTTCGGCCGGGGGTCGCCGCAGAAGCGTCAGGACACGCTCGACGAGATGATCGATCGCCTCCTGTTCGCCCTTCCGTCGGTCTTTGTTACCGAAGAATCCCACTTCGACCTCCCCTGACCCGGTTCACGTCGCGGTGATCCTGCCAGACGCGGACCGGACGCCCCGCGGCGGCCCGTCGGGACGGTTCCGCCGAGGGGCCGGCACCCCCGCGGGGATCCCTTCCGCCTCCGGCGGGTGGGCCGGGGGCGGAAGGGCGACGGGCTACTCCGCGGTCAGGAACTCGTCCACGGACAGCGGGCGGTTGACGATGCGGATGTCACCGACGTTGCCGTGGAAGACGACGTCGACGGCACCGGCGTACTCGTGGCCGCCGACCAGCCAGGGCAGGCCGAGCGTGGTGAGGCCCTGCGACACGCGCTTCGGGTTGTCGGCGACGGGCGCGCCTTCGACGTACATCCGGGTGTAGCGGCCGTCGTTGACGACCGCCACGTGCCACCACTTCAGCTCCACCATGCCGTGACCCCAGTTGGTCGTCGGGTAGGTGTTGTTGAGCGGGTAGTGGTTGAACTGCGCCTCCCGGCCGTTGTTCGTGATGGCGAACTGGGCCAGGGGCTCGTTCGCGTCGGTGTTCTTGCCGTGCTTGCCGGCGGCCCCGGCCGAGCCCCGGCGGCTGAGGATCGACGCGTTGCCGTTCCTGCCGGCGTCCCAGTCGAGCGGCATCCGCACGAACGTCTCGAAGGTGTACCCGGACCTGAACGTCTCGGCGTTCAGCGGGGCCTTGGCCCCGGTCGTCAGGTAGGAGCCGTTGACGGGGTTCCTGCCGCCGGCGAACTTCAGGCTGGCGTGCGCGGGCTGGTCGGGGTGGTGGTCGTCGGACCAGGTCAGCGCATCGGCGGCACTGCCCGGCACGGTCACCACGGTGAGGTCGTTGCCCTTGCCGGACAGGTCGCGGATCGTGTCGCCCGCGGTGAGCGGGGTGCCGGGCGCGCCCTGGCCGTCGAAACGCCAGTAGGCCAGCGTGCCCTTGACCAGCTGCCTGCTCGCCGGGCGGGCGGGGCGGACCGGGATCGGGATGAAGCTGGAGAACCGCTCCTCGAAGTCGATCGGCACCGAGAAGTCGTCGACCGCGCCGGTGATCCGGGCGTGCTCGGCCGCCAGCTTGTTGCGGGACTCCGGGTCCTGGGCCAGGATCCACGGGTTGATGGTCTCGACGTCGATGGTGTTGCGGGCCAGGTCGAAGTGGTACAGCCGGATCATGCCGCCGCCGCCGAAGTAGCGGTTCTGGTAGTTCGTGATGTGCAGGTGCACGTCGTTGCCGGCGGCGTTCTTCCTGGTCGTGCGCCCGGACGGCCAGTAGTGGCCGTTGAGGGTCAGGAAGATCTGGTCGTTGTCCTTGATCAGCTTGTCCCAGATCGTCTGCCCGTAGCCGGAGAGGTCGGCGTTGTCCTCGGGGTTGCCGGACGCGTACGGGAAGACGTTGTCGTCGTAGTCCGAGTAGACGATGTCGTGCGCCGTGAGGATCACCGGCATCTTCGGGTGGGCCTTGATGACGTCGTTGGCCCACGCGAAGCCCTGGTCGGTGGTCCGCCAGTCCAGGGCCAGCACCAGCCAGGAGAGGCCCGCGGCCTTGAAGACGTGGGCGGTGTTGTAGCCGGTGGGGTCCGAACCGGCGAACGTCTTCGAGCGCTTGAACCGCCGCGGCCCCAGGGTCTGCAGGTACGGCGTGTCGCCGCGGGAGTCGTCACCGCTCACGTCGTGGTTGCCGGCGACCACGCTGTAGGCGGCGCCGTGCGAGTCCAGGAGGGCGAACGCCTTGTCGACCTGGGCGAAGGACGACGCGTCGGCGTCCTGCGTGAGGTCACCGAGGTGCGCCATGAAGACGATGTTGTCGGTGCCCTCGCCGCTGTTGTCGATGATGTAGCGGAACGACTCCTCCTGCGGCGTCCGGTTGACGCTGTCCTGGCTGCCCCAGTAGAGGAACTGGGTGTCCGGCATGACGGCGAGGGTGAACTGGAGGGCGGTCGGGTCCGGGCTCCAACTGCCGGTCCTGCCGCTCCGGCTCGCGTCCGCCGCGAACGCGGGCGTACCGACGAGCGCGGACACACCGGCGCCCGCGGCCGCCGCCCCCGCACCGGCCAGCGCGGCGTTGCGGAGGAACCCCCGCCGACTCTGCCCGTCCGGCTCGTGCGACGGGTTGTCATCGTGAATGCACATAGGGGGCCCTTCCGGGGTCGATAGTTTCAAACACCAACGACGTTAGTCAGGAGCGTCGCTTCCCGGGCGGACAGGAGATGACGAAAACAGATCCAGTGCCTGACGGGAACCGGAATGCGAGCCCGCCATCCCAGTCCGTGACGTGGGGTCATGACGGTTGGTCACCAGGTCGGGCGGGGTGCGTGACCGCCGTCAGGAATATCGACGGAATGGGTTGTGCGGACGTTCCGATTGCACGGCAGGGCGTCACACTTTCCCGATTTCGGGCGCATTGCGGCCCATTGAGGGGGCGAGCGACACGGACGGCGCAACGACGGGAAAGGCGTGTGGAATTACCCGCGGCGGATCTCCGGGAATGGCGGTGCGGAATCACCGGCCCGCGGCAGGTGACCGCTCGCACACCCCGCCGCGCTCATTGCTTGACGCGTCAAGTACTGACATCGGTGAGCTTAGCGACGCGAAGCCCCGCGAGCAAACGGCGACGGACGGGGCGCGCCTCCTTGGCCCCGGGCCGTGGGCCGCGCTCGGTGAGGGCCGCCCTCCTCAACGGTCGCGCAAGGCCGGGGCCAGGGCGACGAGCATCACGGCGGCGGTGAGCGCGAAGGCGGCCGGGTAGCCGGTGTGGGCCGCCGCCACGCCGAAGGCGAGGGCTCCCACCCCCATGCCGCCGTCGTACGCCACGTTCCACAGCGCGCTCACCGTGCCGTAGCCGGACTCCGGGACCCGGGCGTACATCAGCGTGAGCGTCGCGTTCTGCGCGACCCCGAAGCCGGCGCCGAACAGCGTGACCCCGGCGAGCACGGCCGCCGGGCTGCCCGTCGCCGCCGTCAGCAGCAGACCGGCGGCCGACGCGAGCAGGCCCGGGAGCACCAGGCGGGCGGGGTCGTGGCGGTCGCCGTACCGGCCGGCGAACCAGCGGGCCACGGTGGACGTCGCGGGCTGCGCGAAGAGCGCGATCGTCACCAGGGCGGACAGCGACGCGGGGACGGCGACCGGCAGGAACGTCACGAGGATCCCCGTGCCGAGCGCGGTCGTGGCGAACACCGCTGTGGGCCGGGCCAGGGCACCGTCGCGCAGACCTGCGACCACTCCCACTCCCGCGTCCCGGGCGGCGGAAGGTTCCCGTCCCGGGAGCCCCGGCACCACCACGACCGCGGCCAGCGCCGCCAGCCCACCGGCCACGCACACCGGCGTGAACCCGATGTGCGCGGCCAGCCAGACACCGAGCGGCAGACCCACCAGGGACGGCACGCCCGACACGATCCCGGCCAGCGCCAGACCCTCGCCGCGCCGGGCGGCCGGGATCAGCGAGGCCGTCAAGGCGCCGCCGGCGACGACGGTGAGGGCGAAGCCCAGCCCGCGGAGCAGGCACATCGCAACGATCCAGGCCATGCCGTCCCCGGCGGTGAGCACCAGTGCGGGCGCGCCGAGCAGGACCAGGCCCGCGGCCAGCGCAGTCCGGTAGCCGTAGCGGGCCACCAGGCGGGGCGTGGCCAGTTCGCCGCCGACGGTGGCGAACATCAGGGCGCCGGTGGCCAGACCCGCGTCGCCGCCGCCGCGCTCGGCGTACAGCGGCACCACCGACAGCAGCAGGAAGAAGCTCGCGGAGGCCCCGACCACCGTCCAGAAGCGCAGCAGCAGCTGACGGGTCACCAGTGGGGGGTGGTCGGGCGAAGGGGCCGGTGCCGGGACGCGCGGGGCGGTGCCGTCGCCCGCGGTGGTGGGCGGGGTACGGGGTGGGATGCCGGGCGGCGTACTGGGTGGCGTGGTCATGGCATCGACGCTAGAAGCCCACCGGTCCCCCGGTAAGCTCCAATTCCATGCCGCTGGAGTGGTCCGGTCTGTCGCCCGAACTGCTGCTCGCCGTGGACCGGAACAGCGGCGAGGGGCTGCGCGCGCAGCTGGAACGCCAGATCAGGGACGCCATCCGGGCCGGCCGTCTGCAGGTCGGCGAACGCCTTCCGTCCTCCCGCGAACTGGCCCGCCGCACCGGCGTCTCCCGCGGCCTGGTCCAGGACTGCTACGCCCAGCTCCAGGCGGAGGGCTACCTCACCGGCCGCATCGGCGCCGCCACCACCGTCGCCGCCCGCGCCTGCCCCCAACCCGCGTTCGCCGCGCCGCCCGGGCGGACGCCGTCCGGGGAACGGCCGGACGGGCCGCCGCTCGTCGCCGACTTCCGCTCGGGCGTCCCCGACCTCGCCTCCGTCCCGCTCGCCGACTGGCTGTGGGCGGTCCGTGAGGCCGCCCGCACCCTGCCGACCGCCGCCCTCGACTACGGCGACCCGCACGGCGCGCCCCTGGCCCGCGAGGTGGTGGCCGGGTACCAGCGGCGGGTACGGGCCGCGGCCGCCGACGCGGACGGCACCGTCATCTGCACCGGCTACGCCCAGGGGCTCGCGCTGGCCCTGCGGGCGCTGGCCGCCCGCGGTGTGACCACCCTCGCCCACGAGGATCCCGGCGCGCCCGCCGCGACGTCCCGGGCCGCCGTGCACGCCGGGATGACGGCCGTACCGGTGCGGGTGGACGAGGACGGGGTCGACGTACGGGCCCTGGAGGCCACCGCCGCGCGGGCGGTCCTCGTCACCCCGGCACACCAGTGGCCGACCGGCGTCGTCATGACCGCCGGGCGGCGGCGTGCGCTCATCGACTGGGCGCAGCGCCGGGACGCCTTCGTCATCGAGGACGACTACGACGCGGAGTTCCGCTACGACCGCGACCCCGTCGGCTCCCTCCAGGGCCTCGCCCCCGACCGGGTGCTGAACATCGGCACCGTCAGCAAGTCCCTCGCACCGGCGCTCCGGCTGGGCTGGCTGCTCTGCCCGCCGGCCCTCCTCGGCGCCGTCGTGGCGTTCAAGGCCGCCGACGACCGCGGATCGCCCACCCTCGACCAGATCGCCCTGGCCCACCTGATCACCTCGGGGCGCTACGACCGCCACCTGCGCCGCATGCGCGCCGAGTACGCCGCCCGGCGCGCCACCCTGGTCGAGGCACTCGCCGCGCACGCTCCCGGCGTACGGCTCACCGGGCTGGCCGCCGGTTTCCACGCCGTCGCCCACCTCGGGCCGGGCCGCGACGAGGAACGGGTGGTGGCCGCGGCCCGGGCCCGGCGGGTCGGCCTCTACGGGATGGCCGGACACCACGCGGCGCCGGACACGGCCGGCGGGCCGCCCCGCCTGGTGCTCGGCTTCGGCAACACCGGCCGCCGCGCGATCACCGAGGGCGTCGCCGCCGTCGGCGGGCTGCTCGCGGACTGATGCCGGCGGGCCCGGGGCCGTCACCGGCCGCGGTGCCGGTCCCGGGGGCGGGAGCGGGGGCCGGTCACGGATGCCGGCTCAGGTCGGCTCCGTAGAGGCCGGCGATCGCGTGGTCCAGTACCGGGGCGATGGCCTCGGCGTAGGACTCGCTGAGGTGGCTGTCGTCGCGGTAGACGAAGGTGTCGTCCACCACGACGGGGCAGACCCTGCCCGCGCCGCAGAGCCAGGGTGCCGGGTCGAGGACCGTGACGCCGGTGGCCGCCGCCGCCTCGGTGATCTCGCGCTTCTTGTCGGGATCCCTGACCGTGCGCCCGATCTCGGAGGCGCACCGCCGCAGTTCCAGGGGATGGTCCCCGGCGCACTCGACCGCGTCGCCGTCGGGCCAGGGGGTGTCCTCGACGGCCAGCACCTCGGCTCCCGAGGTCCTCAGGTCGCGGTAGGTCCGCTCGAAGCCCTCCGTCCACTGGACGCGCGGGTCGCCGGACGGCCCGGCCAGGTCGGCCGTGTCCGAGGAGGCGGCGACGACCAGTGCGGGGTGCAGGGACCTGATCCGGGCCAGTTCCCTGGTGCGCCACCGGTCGCAGGAGGTGTACGGCCTGCCGTGGTAGACGGTGGTGACGTCCGCGACCTTGCACGAGGCCTTCGTCAGTGAGACCAGCCTCCAGTGGTGTTCGCGGGCCAGCCGGTCGAGGGCCGGAAACCACTGGGCCGCGTGCGAGTCCCCGAAGAGCACCACGGTCTTGGGCGCCGACCGGTCGCCGTAGACGCACCGCGGAGTCGCCTCGCTCTCGTAGCCGATGTGGCAGCCGTCCCGGTAGATCGCGGACGACGACGACTTGATCCGGCCGAGTCCGGGCCGCAGGTTGGCCGGGAGGCTCGGGGACGGCTCCGACAGCAGCTCGGCCAGGCGCGCCTGCGGGTCGGCGGCCCCGGTGAGCACACTCCTCAGCCGCGGCGCCGCCACCCCCGAGTCGATGGGCGGCGGGAAGGCCGTCGCTACCAGTGCCGCCGTGACGGCGCACGCCGTCAGCCCGGCCCCGAGCCCCAGCGCCCGTACCGGACGGCCGCGGAACACGCGGTGGAACCGCACCGGGTTCTCCACCAGGTGCAGCGTCGCCCAGGCCAGCAGGAGCGCGACCGCCGCGCAGACCAGTGCGAGCTTGACGGTCGGGGGCCTGTTCAACGCCCTCGGCAGGATCACCAGCGCCGGCCAGTGCCACAGGTACCAGCTGTAGGAGAGACCGCCGACCCACGTGACCGGGCGCAGGGACAGCAGCCATCCGGCGCCCGACCGCGCGGGCGGGCAACCGCCGGCCAGCACCAGCGCGGTGCCGAGCACGGGCACGAGGGCGTACCACCCGGGGAACGGCGTGTCGTCGTCGAACAGCAGGGCCGCCGCCGGCAGCGACACCAGGCCGGTCCAGCTCATGGCCGCGGCCGTCCGGGCCGGCAGCCGTTCCAGCCTGCTCGCGGAGAGGGCGAGCAGCGCGCCCGTACCCAGCTCCCACAGGCGGGTGTGGGAGCCGAAGTACCCCCAGGAGGGCGAGCCGTCGGTGATCGAGACGTTCAGCACGAAGGAGGCCACGCACAGCACGGCGAGGGGCGCCGCCAGCAACGCCGTGCGCCGCCGGGCGAGCCACCAGCTCGCCCACAGCAGCAACGGCCAGAGCAGGTAGAACTGTTCTTCGACCGCCAGGGACCAGAAGTGCTGGAACGGCGAGGGCGGACTGTCCGCCGTGAGGTAGTCGGTGCCCGCGCTCGCCAGCCGGAGGTTCACCACGTAGAAGGCGCTGCTGAGCGCGTCCCCGGCGTACTCGCTGAACCGGACCTTCGACAGGAACAGCCATGCCCCGAGGAGCGTGACGAGCCCCACGGCGGTGGAGGCGGGGAGCAGTCGCAGCGCGCGGCGCGCGTAGAACCGCCGCAGCGACACGCGGCCGGTCCGCGCCAGCTCGCGCGACAGCAATGAGGTGATGAGGAAGCCCGAGATCACGAAGAACACGTCGACCCCGATGTAGCCGCCGGCCAACTGCCGGACCCCGGCGTGCGAGAGCACCACCATGACCACCGCGAGCGCGCGCAGTCCCTGGATGTCCGAGCGCAGCCGTCCGCCGGTGGGCGGATGGTCCTGGGGCCCGCCGGCCGGACCGGAACCCTCGCCGTCTCCCTTGGCCGGCGGTGGGGACTCCGGCGCAGGCCTCACGCTCTCCGCAGGCCACGACGCTCGCACCACAGGACTCTCCCTTGATCATTGCTGATGGACGCCGAGCCGTACGACGCCACCGGCCAAGACCTCCCACCTCCGGGCAGGGTTGTGGTCCTCCGCCTCCGTTCGTTCGTTCTTCGCCGATCGCACACCTGCGATTGCCTGGCCGTTCATCGTCGCGAGACCCCGGGGAGCGGCGACGACCTTCCCCGCCTCCTCGCGGGGTGCCGGATCGCACACCGCACCGTACGCGGCGCCGTCGGGACGGACGCAGGCGGCCACCGGTGTGCACCCCGGTGTCGTCCGGATGCCGGAACGACGTCGCCCAACCGGGGACCGCGCGCCCGTCGCGTCGGCGAAGACGCCGCCGGACAACCGCTCTTGGCGGCGTGCTCGCGGTGCCGCTCCCGTGAATTAACGCGCCGGCAACCTGACGTCGCCCCTGATGTCCCCGTTCGTTGGGCACGCCCGAACAGCATGTCGCTCGTTCCGGATGCGCTGCGGCCGAGTCCGACACGCGACCCGTCCACCTCCGGCTCCGAGGAACTGCGACCCAGCCATGAGCACTCCCACGTCCGGCGGCCGCGTCCGACTGCCACGCCCGTTCTACGTCGTGTGGGCTTCGGTGACGATCTCCGGCATCGGCGACGGCATGCGCCTGATCACCCTCCCGCTGCTCACCGCCGGCCTCACGGAGGACGCCCGGCAGGTCGCCCTGGTGGCCTTCGCGGGACAACTCCCCTGGCTGCTGGTGGGCTTGGTGTCCGGCGCACTGTCGGACAGGTTCGAACGCCGGCGCATCCTGTGCCTGGTCGACGTGACCCGTGCGGTCGTGATGGCGGGCCTGGCACTCCTCACCCTCGTCGACGGCCTGTCCATACCGGTGCTGGCGGGTGTGGCCTTCCTCCTGGGCTGTGGGCAGACCCTCTTCAACGGAGCCTGGTCGGGCATCGTGCCGGCGCTGGTGCCGCCCGAACGGCTGACCAAGGCGAACGCGCGCCTGCAGGTCAGTGCCCTGCTGGCCGGCACCATGCTGGGCACCCCGGTCGGGGCGGTCCTGTTCGGCGTCACGCCGGTGCTCCCGCTCACCGTCGACGCCGTGTCGTACGCGTGCTCGGCGGCGCTGATCCTGCTGGTGGCGGGGCGCGCCCGGGCCCTTCCCGAGGACGGCGCCCCGGTGCGGCGATCGCTGCGGGACGACGCCCTGCAGGGGCTGATCTGGCTGTGGAGGCACCGATTGCTGCGGCAGTTGTGCGCGGTGGCCGCCATGGGCAACCTCGTCGTGGTCGGCCTGATGTCCGTCCTGGTGCTGTACGCCCGCCAGACGCTGGGACTTGAGGGCCCCGGATATGCGGTGCTGACGGTGGCCTACGCCCTGGGAGGCATCGCGGGAGTGCCGCTCGCGCCCCGGCTCGAGGCCCGGATCGGGGCCCGCCGGGTGCTGCGGATCGGCATGGTGGCCACCGCGGTGCTCTGCGCCGGCATCGGTTCGGCCCGGTCCTTCACGGTGGCGACGGCGCTGATCGCCGTGTACGGCACGGTGGGCCTGGTGTGGAACGCCACCGCGGTGTCGCTGCGTCAGTCCCAGGTCCCGGAAGGGCTGTTGAGCCGGGTGACGATGTCCTTCCAGATGACCTCCATGTGCGCTGGTGCGCTGGGGACCCTGCTGGCGGGGCTGGCCTACGACGGCATCGGGCCGCGGGCCCCGTTCCTCGCGGGGGCCGTGCTGCTCTGCCTGACCGGCCTCTGCTTCCGCCGGCCGCGGGACGGCGCCCCGGCGGAGGCGTCCGCCCCCGTCTCGACGTACGGCTGAGCCGCGCGCGACCGGACCTACGGACCCGGCTCCCGGCGCCTGGCAGACAAACGTGATCTTCCTCACCGGTGCCCCGCTATTACTCCGCAAAGGGCCGCGGTTAAGATCATTCAGGCCCGGCCGGTGCGGATTGCGCACCTCAGCCCTCTTGCGGGCCATTCCACGCCACCCGTCCGGCGAGATCGACGGGGGGATCAATTCGGGACCCCTCGGGACGCGTGGCGCACCAATCGCCCCGTCTTCGCTCACCCCTATTCTCCGCGAGGACCCCCCTATGTCGGTCCGCGCCGCGGAACGGTCTTCCCGGACCCCGTTCTCGAAGACCCCGTTCCGCATTTGAGGTTCTATTGAGGTTACCGCCCTCCCCTTCCCGGGCGCACATCTGTGACCTGCGACAACACACATCGTCCCCGCCACCCGGCGTCCACCGGCTGCTCACTCTGCGGCAATACCCGGACGACAGATTGAGACGGCGTCGGCTCTGGGACGTTGATACAGTCCGGAACGGGGTCGAAAAGGAATGACCGGGGGGTGTCAGTGCGCCTTGTGAGCATCTGCGAGTTTCCCTATGTTACCGCAGCGTCATTTCCGGTATCCCGTACACGGAACCACGCGAAGTGGCCGGACATCGGAAATCATGCCCACCGTGGCGCTATTTCACATCGCATTGCGGAGGGTTGCACGTCGTGCTAGTGGAACGAAATGAGCAGATCGCAAGGCTTGTCGCCTTCGCCTCCGGTGAGAGCCCCGGCACGGCCTTCGGGTCAGGGCGGACGGCGGTGATCAGCGGGCCCGTGGCGTCCGGGAAGACGGCACTGCTCCACCGCGTCCTGGAGGACCACGTGGTCGCCGAGCACAGGCTCCTCACCGCCGTCGGCTCGCCGGCGGAACACGCCATACCGTTCGGCGTGATGGAGCAGTTGCTGCGCGACGCCCGGCAGTCGGCCCACGGCCCCCTGCCGCCTTTACTCGTCGGCGCGCCACGGGCGGGCGATCCGGGCTCCGGCGGGGAACCCGTGGCGGCCGAGATCCTCCAGAGCTTCCACGCCGAACTGGGCAGGATGTCCGCGCGTGGGCCGGTCCTGATCGCCCTGGACGACGTCCAGTACGCCGATCCCCAGTCGCTGCACGTCCTGTCGTACGCGCTGCGCCGGTTCCCCTCGACGGGCGCGGGCGCCGTGTCGGTGATCGTGACGCTCGGCGCCGACGCACGCCGGACGCCCCCCGGGGTGCTGGAGGAACTGCTGCACCCCACACGGGGGTTGCACGTGCGGGTCGGCCCGCTCGGCGTCGCCGGGGTGGAACGGCTGCTGACCGCCCGGGCCCACGGGGGCGAGCCGGGCGAGCGCCCGGCCGGCGCCGCGCCCACCGGCCGGCTGGCCCGTTCCGTGCACGCGGCCACCGGTGGCAATCCGCTGCTCGTCCACGGCCTGGTCGAGGACCACTTCTCCCAGGCCCAGGAACGGCCGTCGGCCCCTTCCGACGAGGGCGGCACCCCGGACGGGCCGCTCCTCGCGGGCGAGCGGTTCCTGCGCAGCGCGCTGCTGATCGTGCACCGCGTCGGCGCCGACGGCCTGCGGGTCGCCCAGGGGATCGCCCTGCTCGGCGGCGAGGCACCGCTGCCGCTGCTGGCCCGGCTGGTGGAGGTCGAGGAGCGCGCCGTCCGGCAGGTGGTGTCCGCGCTGGCCGAGGCGGGCGTCCTGGACGACGGCTGCTTCCGGCACCCCGGCGTGCGGGCGGCGGTCGCGGAGAGCCTGGACGACGAGGCCGTGACGCGGCTGCGCCGGCGCGCCGCCCGCCTGCTGTACGAGGACGGCGCTCCCCCGCTGCTCGTGGCCGAGCAGTTGCTGGGGCACGACATGAGCCCGCCCGACGAGGAGTGGGTGCCCCAGGTGCTGGCGGACGCCGCGCGTGAGGCGATGGCGGCGCAGCGGGTGGGCTTCGCGGTGAGCTGTCTGCGCATGGCAGAGGGCTGCTGCCGCAGCGAGCGCGAGCGCGCGCAGGTGAGGATCGCCCTGGCCGGGATCATCTGGCGGGTCACCCCTTCCGCGTGGCCGCGGCAGGTGCGTTCGCTGGCCGGGGCGGCCCGGGCCGGGCAGTTGCAGCCGGTCGACGCGCTGCGGCTCGCGGCCGACCTGCTGTGGAACGGCTGGGCGGACGACGCGGTCACGGCGATGCGGCACATGACGACGGCGGCCTCGCGGCCCGACTCCGAACTCGCCGCGCAGGTACGGTGGTTGCGGTCGATCCTGGCGAGCACCTACCCCGAGGTCCTGGAGCGGGTCGACGCCGCGCTGGCGCCGCTGCACGAGAACGCGGTGGAGGTCCCGGTCTCCCGGCCGGAGGAGAACCGGCTCGCGGCGGCGGCCGCGCTGCACGGCGTGCTGTCCGGCGGTGCGGCCGGGGGCGGGACGTCGCCGGACGAGGAGGACGTCCGCTTCTCCGACACCGCGGACCGCATCCTCGCCACCCTCCAGTTGACGGAGGAGACCGAGCCGACGGTGCACATCTGCCTGCTGGCCCTGGTGTACGCCGACCAGTTGGGGACCGCGACGCAATGGGCCGACCGGCTGCTGGCGGAGGTCACCGCCCGCTGGCCGGCGAGTTCGACGGCGATCCTGCGGGCCTTCCGGGCGCAGATGGCGCTGCGGCACGGGCACCTGGCGCAGGCGCGGCAGATGGCCGAGCAGGCCCTCGAGGAACTGCCCCCGCACTGCTGGGGCGTGGGCATCGGTGCCCCGCTGGCGGTGCTGATCGAGGCGAGCACCGCGATGGGCGACCACGAGGCGGCCGCCGAACTGGTGGGCCGCCCGGTGCCCGAGGAGATGTTCACCACCCGCTTCGGGATCGAGTACCTGTACGCGCGGGGCCGGCACGAGCTGGAGACGGGCCGGCCGCACGCGGCCCTCACGGACTTCACGACCTGCGGCCGGCTGATGCGGCGCTGGCGGATGGACCGCTCCACGCTGGCACCCTGGCGGGTCGGGGTCGCCGAGGCCTGGCTCGCCCTGGGCAGCCGGGACCAGGTGGAGCACTTCGCACGGGAGCAGCTCGCCGGTGACGCCGGACCGCGGGTGCGCGGGATCGCGCTGCGCGCGCTGGCGGCGGCCCGGCCCGTCGGCGAGCGGCCGCGGCTGCTGTCGGAGTCGGTCACGCTCCTCCAGGCGGTCGGCGACTGGTACGAGCTGGCGCGCACGCTGACCGATCTGGGCCAGGCCCACAAGCAGTTGGGCGACCCGGTCCAGAGCAAGCTGCACACCCGCCGGGCGTGGCGGATCGCCGAGGGCTGCGGCGCGCAGAAGCTGGGCCGTTCCCTGCAGCCCGAGCAGCCCGGCCAGGCCGCCGCGCCGAAGGCGCCGGATCGGGCGCAGCCTGCGGCCGCGGCCGCCTTGACGGACGCGGAGCGCAGGGTGGCCTCGCTGGCCGCGCAGGGCTACACCAACCGGGAGATCGGGGCGAAGCTCTTCATCACGGTCAGCACCGTCGAGCAGCACCTGACCCGCGTCTACCGGAAGATCAACATCTCTCACCGTCGTGACCTGCCCGTCAGTTTGGACCTCGATGTCGCCCATATCGCCTGACCCCGCCGCGCTCCACTCCCCCACCGCGCCGGGAGGCACACCGCCTCCGGGGCCGCGGCTGCTCGCCGTCAGCGACCTGCACGTCGGCATGGCCGACAACCGTCCGATCACGGAGTCGCTGCGGCCCTCCCACGAGGACGACTGGCTGATCGTGGCCGGTGACGTCGGCGAGCTGACCGAGGACATCGCGTGGGCCCTCAGCCTGCTGGCCGGGCGGTTCGCGAAGGTGGTGTGGGCGCCGGGCAACCACGAGTTGTGGACGCCGCGCGAGGACGCCGTGCAGTTGCGGGGCGAGGAGCGCTACCGCTACCTGGTGGAGATGTGCCGCGGGCTCGGCGTCCTCACCCCGGAGGACGACTGGCCGCTGTGGGAGGGTCCCGGCGGGCCGGTCCGGGTGGCGCCGTTGTTCCTGCTCTACGACTACACGTTCCGGGTGGCGGGCACCTCGACCAAGGAGGAGTCCCTGGCCCGGGCGCACGAGGCCGGCGTGGTGTGCACGGACGAGTACCTGCTCCACCCCGATCCGTACCGGACCCGCGACGACTGGTGCCGGGCCCGGGTGGCGGAGACCCGCCGGCGCCTGGCCGCGCAGGACCCGTCGGTGCCGCTGGTGCTGGTCAACCACTTCCCGCTGGTGCGCCAGCCCACGCAGGTGCTGTGGCACCCGGAGTTCGCCCAGTGGTGCGGCACCGTGCTGACCGCCGACTGGCACCGCAGGTTCACCACCGCCGCCGTGGTCTACGGGCACCTGCACATCCCGCGGACCACCTGGTACGACGGGGTCCGGTTCGAGGAGGTGTCGATCGGCTACCCGCGCGAGTGGCGGCGCCGCGGCCACCCCAAGGGGCTGCTGCGGCAGATCCTGCCGTACGCCGACTCCCGGCAACCGCAGGCGGCCGCCGGGCCCGGAGCGCGGGAGGCGCGGACGTGATCGAGGCACTGCTGCCCGAGGTGGCGGCCACCAGCGAGTCCTTCGGGCCCGACGGCTCGGCGACGCTCTACCCCGAGGAGGCGGCGGTCGTGGCCCGCACGCCGGACCGGCGCCGCGAGGAGTTCGCCACGGTGCGCGCGTGCGCCCGGCGGGCCCTCGCGGAGCTCGGGCTGCCGCCCTCCCCCGTGCTGCCCGGCGTGCGCAACGTCCCGCGGTGGCCGGCCGGGGTCGTCGGCAGCATGACCCACTGCGAGGGCTACCGGGCCGCGGCGCTCGCCCGGGACACCGATCTGGCGATGATCGGCATCGACGCCGAGCCCGACCTGCCGCTGCCCGACGGTGTGCTGGAGTCGATCGCGCTGCCGGGCGAACTGGCGTGGGCGCGCGCGGGCGGCACCCGCTCCCGGGTGAGCCGGGACCGGCTGCTGTTCAGCGCGAAGGAGGCGGTCTACAAGACGTGGTACCCACTGATCGGCACCGAACTGGACTTCGACGACGCCGACATCGCCTTCCGTGAGGACGGCGCGGCCGGCCGGCCGCAGGGCACGTTCACGGCGCGCGTCCTGCGCCCGCGGCGCGCTCCGGACGGCCGGCTCGTGGAGCGGTTCTCCGGCCGCTGGCTGGCGGACCGCGGGATCGTCGTCACGGCCATCGCCTTTCCCGCCCCGACGGCGGCGGCGGAAAGCCGTCCGAATACGGTCCGTTACCAGGGTGGATAGGGGTTGTAGCGCCGTCGGCCGCCGAAATAGCGTGGCATTACCGGCGCGACTGCGCAGTCGCGGACCGCGGCCTCCCGTTCTGCGGGAGCAGCGGTTCGCGCTGTGATTTCCCGGCTCCGCTCGAATCGTCTCCGGTTTCCTGGAAGCGCTGTGGAATCGGCCCGAGAGGTATTCCCGATGACGTCAGTCAGCCCGGCCCCCGTCAGCATGCTCGTGCCGGACTTCCCGTTCCCCTACGACGGCTGGCTGAGCCATCCGGCCGGGCTCGGCGCGCTGCCGCCGGAGCGCCTGGGGACCCCGGTGGCCGTGGTCGGCGGCGGCATGGCGGGCATGACCGCCGCGTACGAGCTGATGCGGCTGGGCCTGCGCCCGGTCGTGTACGAGGCGGAGCAGATCGGCGGCCGGATGCGTTCGGTGCCCTTCCCCGGGCAGCCGGACCGCGTGGCGGAGATGGGGGCGATGCGCTTCCCGCTCTCCGCCCGCGCGTTGTTCCACTACGTCGACCTGCTGGGCCTGCGCACCACGCCCTTCCCCAATCCGCTGGCGGCGAGCACGCCGAGCACGCTCGTCCACCTCATGGGCGAACGGCACCGGGCGGAGCTCGCCGACGACCTCCCGGACGTCTACCAGCAGGTGGCCTCCGCGTGGGAGAAGGCGCTGCAGGAGCGGGCCGAACTCGCCACGATGCGCGACGCCGTCCAGCGGCGTGACACCGAGACCCTGAAACGGGTGTGGAACCGGCTGGTCCGGGAATTCGACGACCAGTCCTTCTACGGTTTCCTCGCGACGAGTTCGGCGTTCCAGTCGTTCCGGCACCGGGAGATCTTCGGCCAGGTGGGATTCGGCACCGGCGGGTGGGACACCGATTTCCCGAATTCGCTGCTGGAGATCCTGCGCGTGATCTACACCGAGGCCGACGACAACCAGGTCGCCATCACCGGCGGTTCCCAGCGGCTGCCGTACGGCCTGTGGGAGCACCGGCCGGAGCGGTGCGCGCACTGGCCGGCGGGGACGTCCCTGATGTCGCTGAACGGCGGTTCGGTCCGGCCCCGGGTGCGCTCGGTCGTCCGGGACGGCGACGGCTTCCGGGTGACCGACGCCTCCGGGCGCGAGGACCGCTTCGACGCGGTGGTGTTCACCCCGCACCTGTGGACGCTGCTGAACCGCGTGGAGTGCGACCCGGCGCTGCTGACGCAGCCGCTGTGGACCGCGGTGGAGCGCACCCACTACATGGGCGCCTCCAAGCTGTTCGTGCTGACCGACCGCCCGTTCTGGCACGACCGGGACCCGCTCACCGGCGAGCCGGTGATGAGCATGACCCTCACGGACCGCATGCCGCGCGGGGTCTACCTCTTCGACGACGGCCCGGACCGCCCCGGGGTGATGTGCCTGTCGTACACGTGGAACGACGACTCCCTGAAGATGGCGACGCTGGACCCGCACGAGCGGCTGGACGTCCTGCTGGACAAGCTGGCCCTCGTCTACCCCGGGCTGGACATCCGTTCCCACGTCGTCGGCGACCCCCTGACGATCACGTGGGAGACCGAGCCGCACTTCATGGGCGCGTTCAAGGCGAACCTGCCGGGCCAGTACCGCTACCAGCGGCGGCTGTTCACCCAGTTCATGCAGCGCGGCCTGCCCGCCGCGGAGCGCGGCTTCTTCCTGTGCGGCGACGACGTGTCGTGGACGGCCGGTTTCGCCGAGGGCGCGGTCACGACGGCGCTGAACGCCGTGTGGGGCGTCCTGGAGCACCTCGGGGGGACCACGCACCCGGACAATCCCGGGCCCGGTGACCTCTTCGAGGCCCTCGCGCCCCTGGACCTGCCCTACGACGCCTGAGGCGCGGGTCCCCCGTACACGTCGCCGCCGGACGCCGGACTACGGCCGGCCGGCGGCGTCCTCCAGCGCCGCGGTGCCCTCCGCGCAGGACGCGCGCAGCTCCTCCAGATCCGCCGGACCGAGCCGGAGGGCGGAGCCGCGGCGGCCGTCGCCGTCGAGGTGGCGGGCGGCGTCCTCCAGCCAGCCGGGGTCGGCCTCGGCGCCGATGAACCCGGCCAGCCGGGTCAGCTCCTCGTGCGGGCGCTCCAGGAGGCGCTCGTAGGACAGCGAGGTATGGGTGCCGGCGGGGAGCCCGTCCAGGGCCCGTACGCCGTCGACGATCCAGCGCGACCACATCTCGCCGAAGACGGTGAGCGGGATCGGCCGGTCCATGACCAGGGCCGGGTCGTAGGTGCCGGTCAGCAGGGGGGCGAGGTCGGGCGGGAGCTGGGCGAAGTGGTCCGCGGTCAGCTCGTAGGGCGAGTCCACGCCGCAACGCTCGATGATCTCCGCGATCATCGGGATCATCCGGAAGGCGATGTGCCGGCTCATGGACAGGGCGCAGTCGGGGCCGTTGCGGTACAGGTGCACGAAGCGTGCCCGCGGGAAGAGCGCGTGCAGCTCCTCGACCCTGCCCAGGGAGAGCCCGGAGCGTTCGACGACGGCGCCCGTGGTGCCGAACCGCTCCGCGAGGGTGCGGAAGAACGCCTGCCAGTGCAGCGGCGCGGGGCGCGTGGGCCAGGCGCTGACCTCGGGCTCCAGCTCGTCCAGCAGCCCGTCGGGATCGTCGGTGAGGTGCGGGAGGACCATCATGCTGATGGCGGGGATGCCCGTCGTCTCCGCGGAGTAGCGCCTCTGCGGCTGGCGGTGGTAGAGGAACTCCGGGGGCGGCGCGCCGTTGCGGACGAGGCTGTCGCTGACCGGGTTCGGGCGGGCCAGGCAGCCCCAGAACTCGGCTCCGCTCAACGGCTCCTCGCCGAACGCACCGGGGTCGGTGACGCTCGCGAAGAGCTCGTTGAGGCTGAGGACGCCGGGGTGCAGGTTCACCACCGCCGACAGCGCCGTCGAGCCGCAGCGCCCGGTACCGACGACGAAGGTCAACTGCTCGGGAAGCACACCGGCGTCCTTTCACGTGCTGGTCGTGCGCGCCGCCCCCGGCGGGGCGGACGCCTTGTCACTCGGCGGCCATCCGCGCGAGTTGCTTCTTGTCCGGCTTGCCGTTGCGGTTGAGCGGGAACTGCTCTAGCACGACGACCCGGTTGGGCTGTTCGAACGCGGGCAGCAGCGAGCACAGCCGCTCCCGCCAGTAGCCGGCGTCCCGCTGCTCCTCGTCCTCGACGAAGAACACCAGCTGGGAGCCGCGCAGTTCGTCGGGGAGCGGCACGATCCGGGTGGGGCAGCCGGCGGCCGAGGCCTTCCGCTCGATCAGCTCCGGGTAGAGCGTGTAGCCCATCCGGTGGACGGCGAACTTGCGTCCCAGGACGTGCAGGTTCCCGGCCTCGTCGAGGTGGCCGAGGTCGCCGGTGCGCTGCCACCCGGTGGGGGCGGGGACGACGGAGCCGTCGTCGGCTATCTGACCCTCGAGCCCGTCGGGGGTGTCGACCTCGATCTCGCCGGGCCGGCCCGCGGGCACCTGCGCGCCGTCCTCGTCGACGATCCGCAGCCGGATGCCGTCCATCGCGCGACCGCAGGCGACGGGGTTGTCGAGGGTGGCGAAGGAGATGTTGCCCAGCTCGGTGGAGCCGTAGCTGTCCAGCAGCGGAAGGCCGAACTCCTCGACGTAGCCGGCCACCAGCGGCGCGTCCAGCGGGGCCGCGCCGACGCAGAACATCCGGGCGCCGGCGACGTGTTCGCGCAGCGCCGGCTTGCGCGTCACCAGGCTCAGGATGCTGCGGTAGCTGGAGGGGGTGGCGTCGATGACGGTGACGCCGGCGTCGCGGCCCATGCGCAGGGCGCGGTCCAGACGCCGGTAGGGGGCGATGACCAGGGAGCAGCGGGTCAGGTAGGCGATGAGGACCATCGACAGCCCGTACTGGTGGGCGAAGGGGAGCAGCGGCATCAGCACGTCGTCGCGGCGGTGGCCGACCTGCTCGGCGTTGCGCCGCAGGTTGCGCAGGAACTTCGCGCCGGACTTGACCACGCCCTTGGGCGAGCCCGTCGAGCCGGAGGTCCACATGATCAGGCCGTCGGGCAGTTCGCCCCACGTCTCGAACGACAGGGTGCGCGGCACGGTCGGCAGGCCCGCCGTGGCGACCATCAGCTCGTACAGGTACAGGGGGTCGGCGCCCTGGTCGATGGGGGTCTCGTCGTCGACGATGGTGACCTTGACGCCGGTGCGCAGGGCGATCCGCCGGGTCTCCTCGACGTGCTCCTGCTGGTCGACGAGGACGATGGACGCGCCGACGTCCATCAGCGCGTACAGCACGCAGACGTAGCTCGCGGAGTTCCCGGCCTTCAGCATGACGCGGTCGCCGGGGCCGATCCCGTGTTCCCTGAGCACGTCGGCGACGCGGACGGCGTCCTGCTCGAAGTCGTCGACGGGTCGTACCGAGTCTGCTGCGAAGATCTTCGCGGTCATCGGTCGCACTTGTCCTTCCTCTGGGCCGAACGTGGCCGGTGCTGACGTGGTCCGCGCGGTGCCGACGGCGTGTCCGGACCCGTAGGGGGATCGCGGGGACGGGATGCGCGGGCCCGCACGACGGGGGTGCGGTCGGTCGGTCCCGTCCGGTGGACGCGGTTCTCCACACCTCACGCTAGGGACCAGGGGACGGGGCGGGGTACCCCTGTTCCGCCCCCTAGGGCCCCTGCTTCGGCGCCGTGCGGTCGGGTTCCGGTCCGTGGAGCGAGATCAGCTGGTCGTGCACGAGGTTGACGACCTCGCGACGGTGCGAGTCGAGGTAGCCGGGCGCGCCGGGGAAGACCTCCAGGTCGAACCGGCCGGCCGTGCAGCGCCGCCAGGCCCGTACGCCCGGCAGCGGCGCCTGCGGGTCGTGGTCCCCCGTCAGGGCGACGACACGGCACCGCAGGGCGGGCGGGCCCAGGAAGCCGCGGTGACCGGGGCCCGGGCGGCCGGACACGAAGAGCGTCAGCGGCACGGTGCCGGTCTCCCGTTCCAGCCGCTGGGCGACCCCGTAGGCGAGTTCGGCGCCCAGACCATGTCCGAACAGGGCCAGCGGGCGGTCGGTCCAGTCGCGCACCGCGTCGTAGATCTTGTCGGCGAGGCCGGGGCAGTTGCCGGCCGGCCCGGCCTCCGCGGCGGCCGGCAGCGGGTACTGGACGATCAGCAACTCGACGGTGGGCAGCAACAGTTCCGACATGGCGAGGTAGCAGACCGAGGAGTTCCCCGCGTCGGGCAGGTCGGGGAAGCAGACCAGGCGGTACCTGCTCGGGACCGCCGGCTGCTGGATCCGGATGAGCACGACGTCGTCGAGCGCGACGTCCGCTACGGCGCGGGCGTGGCTGCTGCCCTCGGTGCTCATCCCCCGGTGGTTCCCGCCTCGGCCGCCCCGGGCGCGGAGCCCGTGCCGACCGGTTCGCCGCGCTCGTCGGCCGGGCCCACGCAGGCGGTGACGCCGAGTCCCCGGTCGTACAGCCACCGCAGGGCGTCGGACAGTCCGGGCCCGCTCCCGGCGGGGGGCCGGGCCTCCGGCTCGGCGGGAGGGTCGGCTCGGGGCCCGGCTTGGGGCCCGGCGGCGGGCTGGGCTTGGGGCTCGGCGGCCTCCACGGCCGTGTGCAGGGCCGAGGTGAAGAAGTACACCTCCCAAGGGGGAGGGCCGGGGTTCCGGTCCGCCACGATCTGCGCGGCGGGCCGCCGGACCCGGAACTCCTCCAGGTGCGCGCCGATCCCGCCGGCCGGGAACCCGTCGCCCGCGCACAGCACGAAGTCGTCGTCGGCCAGCCATTCGCGCGCACTGCGGACGGCGCCGGCCACACCCGCCCGCCCCTGGTGCCCGGGCAGGTAGGTGATGCTGACGCCGAAGCGGGAGCCGTCCCCCGCCTCGGCCCTGACGCCGTCGTCCGGGCCGGCCACGACGACGCCCACGTCCACGACGCCCGCGTCGGCGATCCCCCGCAGGGCGTGCCGCAGGGCCGGTCCGTTCGCCGGCACCACGAGGGCCTTCACGGGGTCTCCCCGCCCGGGAGGAGCATGCGCAGGACCGCGGCGACGGTCGCGCCGGGCACCGTCCGCGACGGCGATCCGGAAGCCGCGGAAAAACTCGCACGAGCACGACCCGCCGGAAATTCAATTCCCGCGATGCAATTCGGCGCGATCATGCGGCGATGCTAGAGGGATTCCCGACCGGGCCGCAACACGTCTTTCCCCAATGTTTGCCCACGCGGCCCGAAAAGCGATGCCGGGAACGAACGACCGTCCCCCTAATCACCCTTAGAATTCCCCGCCGCCCCCCTAGACCGACAAGAAATCGTTATCCGGCGAAACCCCTTCTGCTAGACAGGATCCGCACCACACCCATGCCCTATTCAGTCGGCGCTCGACGCGCGGCCGGTCACACGACATTCCCGTGCGAATCCCCGGACTGCCGTTGCCGCGTCCCGCACGATTCGTAGGCGTCAATGACATCACATCAGACCACGGATTCCGCCGTCGTGGTGGACGGGCTGGTCAAGAAATACCCGGGGCGCGACCGTCCCGCGGTGGACGGTTTGAGTTTCTCGGTGGGCCGGGGCGAGGTCTTCGGTTTTCTCGGACCGAACGGCGCGGGCAAGACGACGACGATCGGCGTCCTGACGACCCGGGTCGCCCCCACCTCGGGCCGGGCGTTCGTCCAGGGCGTCGACGTGACCGCCCACCCGGCCCGGGCGCGCCGCGCCTTCGCCGTCGTACCGCAGCGCAACAACCTGGACCGGTCCCTGAACCTGCGCCAGAACCTCGTCTTCCACGCCGGCTACCACGGCATGAGCCGCGCGGAGCGGAACCGGCTCGCCGACGAGTGCCTGGAGTGGGTCGGGCTCGCCGACCGCCGCAAGGCGCGCGGCGACGAACTGTCCGGCGGCCAGGCGCAGCGGGTGATGATCGCGCGCGCCCTGATGCACCGCCCCGACGTGCTCTTCCTCGACGAGCCGTCCACCGGGCTCGACCCCCAGGCCCGCCTGTTCATCCACGAGCGCATCGCCGAGCTGAGCGCACGGGGCGTGACCACCGTGCTCACCACCCACGACATGGACGAGGCCGCCAAGCTCTGCGACCGCGTCGGCATCGTCGACCACGGCCGGCTGCTCGCCCTCGACACCCCGCAGGCGCTGCTGAAGAGCCTGAGCAGCACCGCGCTCACCCTCACCGTGCAGCCGGCGCAGCCGGGCCCGGAGGGCGTCGTTCGCCTGCTGGAGGGGATCGAGACCGTCGAACGGGTGGAGGTGGTGCAGCAGGAGGACACCGAGGAGCAGGCCGACGCGCAGGCCCTGGTGCGCCTGCGCCTCTACAGCGACGCGCCGTCCGGCTCGGTACTGCCGACCGTCATCACCGCCCTGGCGGACGCCAGTTGCGACATCAAGGACCTGAGCGTGGGCACCGCCACCCTCGAGGACGTCTTCATCGATCTGACCGGCCGGGAGCTGCGATGACCACGACCACCGCCCCCGACCCCGTCGCCGGCTTCCCCGAGGAGCTGCGGCCCGCCCGCACCGGCGTGCGCACGGCGACCCGCACGTTCTTCTTCATCCTGTGGCGGGACGTCTTCGTCACCGGCCGCGAACTGGGCATCTTCCTGGCCCAGGTGCTCGTGGAGCCACTGTTCATCCTCTTCGTGTTCGGCAAGGTGCTGGGCGACCTGGGCTTCACCGCGGGCGGGTTCCAGCAGGTCCTGCTGCCCGGCGTCGTGGCGCTCAACAGCTTCCTGGTCAGCCTGCAGAACACGGCGCTGCCGCTGGTCATCGACTTCTCCTGGACCAAGGAGATCGAGGACCGGCTCCTCGCCCCGATCCCGACCACCCTGGTCGCCGTGGAGAAGCTGGTCTTCGGCGCACTGCGCGGCGTCATCGCCTCGCTCGTGATGATCCCGATCGGCCTGCTCGTCCTGGACGACGTCTCCTGGCCCCTGGACACCTTCCTGCCGACGCTGGGCGTGCTCCTGATGGGCGCGCTCGCGGGCAGCACGGTGGGCCTGACCATCGGCACCCTCGCCCCGGCCCGGCACATCAGCGTGGTCTTCGCCGTGACGCTGACCCCGCTGATGTTCACCGGGTGCACCCAGTTCCCGTGGCGGGCCCTTTCCGACATGCGCTGGTTCCAGGTGCTGTGCACGGTCAACCCGCTGACGTACGTCAGCGAGGGCATCCGGGACCTGATGCTGCCGGCCGCGGGCCCGGCCTCGATCCCGCTGTGGGTGGACCTGCTGGCGCTCGGCGGGGCGATCGTGATCTTCGGGGCGATCGGCATCGCGGGCTTCCTGCGCAGGGCCCAGGACTGACGGCGCCCGGCGTCCCGGGTTCCCGGCTCCTCCCTCCCCTCCGCGTCCTCCGTACTTCCCAGGGCCTCGTGGACCGGGTCGCGCGCATCCCGCGCACGACCGGGTGCACGGGGCCCTTTCCGAACCGCTCTCGACGTACTGCGACCATGACCGGGCAACCGGCCGGCGGCAAAGGCATCCACACCATGAGCAATTCCGAGCTGACCCCCGACACCGACAGCGGCGCCGCCGCCCGTCCGCCGCATTCCGGCGACGACCCCGGCCGGACCCGCACGGCGATCGTGTTCCCCGGCATGGGGCCCTCGTCCTTCCCCGAGATCGGCAAGTTCCTGCTGCTGGACCCCTACGCGCGTGAGCGGCTCGCCGAGGCCGACGAAGCGCTCGGCTACTCGCTGTTCGACCGTTTCCGTGCCGCGGACGACGACTACTCCGCCTACTCGCAGATCGCCTTCCTGATCGCCTCGATGGCCATGGCGGACCGGGCGGTGGACTCCCTGGGCGTCTCCCCCGACGTGTGTGCCGGGCCGAGCTTCGGCCAGAAGGCGGCCGCCGCCTTCGTCGGCTCGCTCTCCTTCGCCGAGGTCGTACGGCTCACCGAGGAGTGCGCCCGCTGCGAGGAGGACTACTTCGCCGGCTCCTACCAGGACGTCGTCACCCACTGCTTCGTCCGCGTGCCGCAGGAGCCGTTCGACGCGATCCTCGCGGACCTCGACGACCGCGGCGCCTGGTACGACGTCTCCGGGCGCCTCGACGCGGGCTTCCACATGCTGTCGGTGCAGGAGAAGGAACTCGACGGCCTGAAGGCCCTCATCAGCGCCGCGGGCGGCTACTCCATGTACTCCATGCGGCCCGCCGTCCACGCCGCGTCCTTCTCGGCGCTGCGCGGCAAGGCGGAGGCGGAGGTGTTCGGGGCGTACGAGCTCGCCGACCCCGCACTCCCCGTGGTCAACGACGTGGACGGGACCGTCGTCCGGGACGCCGCCGCGCTGCGCACGATGATGCTGGACACCTTCGACCGGCCGATCCACTGGCCGAACGTGGTGGCGGGCCTCCAGGGGCTCGGTGTCGGCACGGTCTGCGTCACCGGGCCCGACAACCTCTTCCACCGGCTGGACCTCACCAAGGACTCCTTCGAGGTCGTGACGGTGGGGCTGCCGAAGAAGCGCTCCCGGGAGCGGGAGCGGGAGCGCCCGCGACGCGCCTGATGTGGAACGCCCGCAGCGACGGCGGAGGGCCGGACCCCACCGGGGGTGGTGGGGTCCGGCCCTCCGTCGTTCCGGCCGGCGGCCGCCGTCACAGCGTGTCGGTCAGCCACTCCTCGACGGCCCGCGCGGTCGTCGCCGCGTGCCGCTCCATCATGGTGAAGTGGTCGCCCTCCACGTCCACGGCGGTGTGCCGCAGGTCCCAGTAGGAACGCCAGTCGCCGTCGGTGGGCCGGAACCAGTCGAAGAACCGCTCACCGGCCCGCACCAGCAGCGTCGGCGACGTCACGGCCGTCGGCTTCCAGCCCGCGAAGAGCCGGAAGTAGGCACCCATGGCCAGCAGTCGGGTGTCGTCGACGGGCACGTAGCTGTCCTGGCGCTCGGCGATGCCCTGGCCGAGGCCGGGCTGCAGGCCCACCAGCGCGTCGTCGTCGTGCGAGTAGATGTCGATCAGCACGACCGCCTCCGGGCGTGCGCCCTGGTCCTCCAGCCGCGCGGCGACCGCGTGGGCGAGCATGCCGCCCGACGAGTGGCCGAGCAGCACGACCGGCGCGCCGTCGGTGTGCCGCAGGACGGCCTCCGCCTGCGCGTCGATGACCGCCGCCACGCTCGTCGGCAGCTGCTCGCCCCGCAGGAAGCCCGGCACGCCCATCGCCCACACGTCCCGGCGCCCCCGGAACGCCGAGGCGAACCGGGCGTACTGGTGCGGGCCGGAGATCGACAGGATCGAGGGGAAGCAGACCACTCCGGGCCGCGTCTCGCCCCGGGAGAGCCGCACGAAGGCGGGTGCCTTGCGCAACTCCGCGGGCGAGGAGAACGAGGGCCGGAACCGCGAGGCCTGCATGAGCATCTCCATGAACTGCCCCGAGGTGCCCTGCGCGCCGGCTTCCTGGAGCATCGCGCCGAACACCCCGCCGTCGCCCTCCACCCCGGCGTTCCCCGCGTCACCCGCGGCGGGCGACGCCGCGCCGCCGGCCGCACCGGCGAGCTCGGAGCGCAGCAGTCCGGCGACCAGGACGGGGGTCGGGTAGTCGAAGAGCAGCGTGGGGGGCAGCCGCAGACCCGTCGCGGCGTTCAGCTGGTTGCGCAGCTCCACGGCGGTCAGCGAGTCCAGACCCAGCTCCAGGAACTCCTGAGACTCCCCCACCGCGTCGGGCGAGGGGTAGGCGAGCACGGCGGCCACCTGGGCGCGCACCACGTCGAGCAGCACCTTCTCCTGCTCCTCCTCCGGCAGCCCGGGCAGCTCCGCGAGCCGTCGCGCGGCGGCCGACGCCGCCGCCTCACCGGCACTGTGCCCGGCGGCCCTGCGCGGCCCACCGCGCACCAGGCCCCGGAAGACCGCCGGCAGGCCGCCGGCCTCCGCCCGGGCCCGCAGCGGCGCGGTGTCCAGGTGCATGGCGACCAGGACGCCGTTGTTGCCGGCCCCGTCCGACGGTGTGTCCGCCGGTGTGTCCGTCCGCTCGTCCGTCGCGGCGAGGGCGCAGGCCGTGTCGAACAGGGCCAGCCCCTCCTCGGAGGTCAGCGGGGACAGTCCGGCGCGCGCCAAGCGCTGCATGTCGGCGGCCGTAAGCTCGCCGGTCATCCCGCTGGGCGTCTCCCACAGTCCCCACGCCAGCGACACCGCGGGCAGCCCCGCCGCGCGCCGGTGCTGCGCCAGGGCGTCGAGACAGGCGTTCGCCGCCGCGTAGTTGGCCTGCCCGGGGTTGCCGAGCGTGCCCGCCACCGACGAGAACAGCACGAACGCGGCGAGGTCCGCGTCCTGCGTCAGCTCGTGCAGGTGCAGCGCCGCGTCCACCTTCGGACGCAGGACGGTGTCGATCCGTTCGGGGGTCAGCGAGGGCACGAGGCCGTCGTCGAGACGCCCCGCGGCGTGGACGACCGCGGTGAGCGGGTGCTCGGCGGGGACGCCCGCCAGCAGCGCCTCCAGGGCCTGCCGATCGGACGCGTCGCAGGCGGCGACGGTCGCCTCGGCTCCCAGTGCGGTGAGGTCGGCCACGAGCTCCGCGGCGCCCTCGGCGTCGAGGCCGCGCCGGCTCGTCAGCAGCAGGTGCCGCACGCCCCGTTCGGTGACCAGGTGCCGGGCCAGCAGGCCGCCCAGCACACCGGTGCCGCCGGTGATGAGGACGGTGCCGTCCGGGTCGAGCGCGGGGAACCGCGCGTCCAGGGCGTCCTCGGCGGACTCGGACTCGCCCGGCTCGTCGCTCACGGGTCGCGCCGCGGGCACCCGCGCCATCCGTGCGGCGTGCAGCGCTCCCCCGCGGACGGCGAGTTGCTGCTCGCCGGCCGACTGCGCGGCAGCGGCGGCCGCCAGGAGCGGGCCGAGCTTCGCCGGGGCGTCGCCGCCGTCGTCCTCCGCGTCGAGGTCGAGCAGCAGGAAGCGGCCGGGGTTCTCGGACTGCGCCGAGCGCACCAGGCCCCACACCGCCGCCCGGGCCACGTCCCGCACGCCCTCGCCGGGCCGGGCCTCAACCGCGCCGCGCGTCACGAACGCGAGGCGCGAAGCGGCGAGCGACTCCTCGGCCGACCACGCCTGCACGAGCCCGAGTGCGGAGTGCGCCGCGTGCCGGGCCTCCTCCGCGACCCGCTCCGCGCTCCCGTCGCCGGCCGGGGCGTACGACACCAGCACGGTGTCCGGCGACGGCTTGCCCGCCGCCACCACACCGGCCAGCGCGTCCACGTCCGCGTACACGTCGACCGCCGCACCCGCTGCCCGCAGCACGGCCTCCAGGCCGAGCGCGTCCGTGCCGACCACGGCCCAGGTCCCGCCGTCTGGGGCCCCGGCGCCGGCCACGGCGGGCCACTCCATCCGGAACAGGGAGTCGTGGAACGCCGGGCCGGCCGCGGCCCGCAGCCGGGCGGGGTCGAGTTCCCTCAGCAGCAGCGATTCGACCGACACGACCGGTTCGCCGCGCTCGTCGAAGGCCGCCAGCGACACCGCGCCGGAGCCGGCGGGGGCGAGCCGCACCCGCAGCGCGCCCGCGCCTACGGCGTGCAGGCCGACGCCGCCGAAGGAGAAGGGCAGCCGCATCCGGGGGCCCTCCTCACCCCCCTCCCCGTCGTCGGCGGTGAGGAACGAACCCAGCACGATGCCGTGGAGCCCCGCGTCCAGCAGCGCCGGGTGCACCCCGAACTGCGCCGCCTGGGCCAAGCTCTCCTCGGGTAGCAGCAGTTCGGCGAACAGCTCGTCACCGCGGCGCCAGGCCGCCCGCAGGTTGCGGAACGCCGGGCCGTACGCGAACCCGACGGCGGCGAAGCCGTCGTACAGTCCCGTCACGTCCAGCGGTTCGGCCCCGGCCGGCGGCCAGAGGGCCGGATCCTGCGCCTGCGGCGGGGTCACCGCGGTCCCGGTGCCGAGCAGACCGCTCGCGTGCCGGGTCCACGGCACGTCCTGGGCGCTCTCGCCGCTCGCGGCCTCGGGGCGCGAGTGCACGTGCAGCGCGCGCCTGCCGTCCGCGTCCGGCTCCGCCAGCGACAACCGCAGCTGGAGCGCGCCGCGTTCGGGCAGGACGAGCGGTGCCTCCAGGGTGAGTTCCTCCAGCAGCTCGGTGCCCGCCCGACCGCCGGCGTGCAGGGCCAGCTCGACGAACGCGGTCCCCGGCAGCAGCACGGCACCGGAGACGGCGTGGTCGGCCAGCCACGGGTGGGCATCGAGCGAGAGCCGGCCGGTGAACA
Source organism: Streptomyces sp. NPDC005722 (assembly GCF_040630935.1). Classification (NCBI taxonomy): domain Bacteria; kingdom Bacillati; phylum Actinomycetota; class Actinomycetes; order Kitasatosporales; family Streptomycetaceae; genus Streptomyces; species Streptomyces sp. NPDC005722. Next base: position 78,700 of record NZ_JBEXYN010000019.1, on the reverse strand, counting down.
ACAGGCCCTCGGAGTCCGGCAGTTCGACCGCCGCGCCCAGTAGCGGGTGATCCGCCCGCCCGAGACCGGCCGACGCCACGTCGCCCACCTGCGCGACCGGCACATCGATCCAGTACCGCTCCTGCTGGAACGCGTACGTCGGGACGTCCACCAGGCGGGCACCGGTGCCGGCGAAGTACGCCTCCCAGTCCACCCGGCCACCGCGCACCTGCACGAAGCCCAGGGCACCGTTCACCGTCTCGGCTTCCGGGCGGGCGGAGCGCAGGACGGGGGTGAAGGCGGCGCCTTCGGTGGTCAGGCAGTCCTGGGCCATGGCGGACAGGACGCCGTCGGGGCCGAGTTCGAGGTAGGTGGTGACGCCTGCGGCTTCCAGGGCGCGGATGCCGTCGAGGAAGCGGACGGCGTCGCGGACGTGGCGGACCCAGAAGTCGGGCGTGGCCATCTCGTCGGTGACGACGGTGCCGGTGAGGTTGGAGACGACCGGGATCCGGGGGGTGGCGTAGGTCAGGCCTTCGGCGACCTCGCGGAAGGCGTCGAGCATGCCGTCCATGTGCGGGGAGTGGAAGGCGTGGCTGACCGCCAGGCGCTTCGACCTGCGGTCCGAGAACAGCTCCACAACGGCCGTGGCCGTGTCCTCGTCACCCGCGATGACCACGGCCTGGGGCCCGTTGACGGCCGCGACGCTCACGCGCTCGTCCAACAGCGGCAGGACCTCGTCCTCGGCCGCCTCCAGCGCGATCATCACACCACCGGAAGGCAGCGCCTGCATCAGCCGTCCGCGCGCCTCGACCAGCCTGCACGCGTCCTCCAGCGACAGCACCCCGGCGACATGCGCGGCGGCGATCTCACCGATGGAGTGACCGGACACGAAGTCCGGCTTCACACCCCACGACTCCAGCAGCCGGAACAGCGCGACCTCGACCGCGAACAGCGCCGGCTGGGTCCACTCCGTGCGATCCAGCGTCTCGGCGTCCTCGCCGAACAGCACGTCCTTCAACGGCACATCGAGCCGCGCGCATACCGCGTCCAGCGCCTGCGCGAACACCGGGTACGTGGCGTACAGCTCCCGGCCCATCCCCAGCCGCTGGCTGCCCTGCCCCGTGAAGAGGAAGGCGAGCTTTCCCGTGCTTGCCGTCCCCCGCACCACCGAGGCCGCCGGGCCGTCGGACTCCACGGCCGCGAGGCCGCGCAGCAGTTCGTCCCGGCCGGCGGCCACGACCGCCGCACGGTGGTCGAAGGCCGCGCGCTTGGTGGCGAGCGTGTAGGCCACGTCGACGCTCCCCGTCTCCGGGGCGTCCTCGAGCTGCGACCGCAGGCGGGCCGCCTGATCGCGCAGCGCGTCAGCGGACTTCGCCGACAGCACGTAGGGCAGAACGGATTCTGCGCGTTCCGCGGAGGGCGACGTCACGCCCTTCAGCAGCGCCGGATCGTCGGGGGCCTGCTCGATGATCGTGTGGGCGTTGGTGCCGCTGATGCCGAAGGACGAGATGCCGGCCCGGCGCGGACGGCCCGTCTCCGGCCAGTCCATCTGCTCGGTCAGCAGCGAGACGGCGCCCTCGGACCAGTCGACGTGCGGGGACGGCTCGTCCACGTGCAGCGTCCGCGGCAGCACGCCGTGGCGCATCGCCATCACCATCTTGATGATGCCCGCCACGCCTGCCGCGGCCTGCGTGTGACCGAAGTTGGACTTCACCGAGCCGAGCCACAGCGGCTGCTCGTCGCTGTGCTCCTGCCCGTAGGTCGCCAGCAGGGCCTGCGCCTCGATCGGGTCGCCCAGCGTCGTACCTGTGCCGTGCGCCTCCACGACGTCCACGTCCGCGGCGGTGAGCCGGGCATTGGCCAGGGCCTGCCGGATCACCCGCTGCTGGGACGGGCCGTTGGGAGCCGTCAGGCCGTTGCTGGCACCGTCCTGGTTGATCGCCGAGCCCCGCAGCACGGCCAGCACCTGGTGGCCGTTGCGGCGCGCGTCGGACAGCCGCTCCACGAGCAGCATGCCGACGCCCTCACCCCACGCGGTGCCGTCGGCGGCCGCCGCGAACGGCTTGCAGCGGCCGTCGGCCGACAGACCGCGCTGGATGCTGAACGCCACGAAGGTGCCCGGCGTCGCCATCACGGTCACACCGCCCGCCAGCGCCAGATCGCACTCGCCGTTGCGCAGCGCCTGGGCGGCGAGGTGGAGGGTGACGAGGGACGAGGAGCAGGCCGTGTCGACCGTGACCGCGGGGCCCTCCAGGCCGAAGGTGTAGGACACGCGACCGGACACGACACTGCCGGTGCTTGCGGTGCCCAGGTAGCCCTCGAGCCCCTCCGGCGCGCGCTGCAGCAGCGTCCCGTAGTCGTTGTACATCACGCCCGCGAAGACACCCGTACGGCTGCCGCGCACCGAGGCCGGATCGATACCGGCCCGCTCGAACGCCTCCCACGAGGTCTCCAGCAGCAGCCGCTGCTGCGGGTCGGTGGCCAGCGCCTCACGCGGCGAGATTCCGAAGAACGTCGGGTCGAAGTGGTGCGCGTCGTGCAGGAACCCGCCGTTCATGCTGTAGCTGGTACCCGGCCGGTCGGAGTCGGGGTCGAACAGCTCGGCGATGTTCCAGCCGCGGTCGTCCGGCATCGCGGAGATGGCGTCCCTGCCCTCCGTCACCAGGTCCCACAGGTCCTCGGGTGTACGCACGTCACCGGGGAAGCGGCACGCCATCGCCACGATCGCGATCGGCTCGTCGTCACGTACCGCGACGGCCACCGGCGCGTCGACCGGCTCCTGTACGCCCAGCAGCTCGGAGCAGAGGTACTCGGCCAGCACAGCGGGGGTGGGGTAGTCGAAGACGAGGGTCGCGGGCAGCCGCACACCGGTCGCCGTGCCGAGCCGGTTCCGCAGCTCGACGGCCGTCAGCGAGTCGAACCCGACCTCGCTGAAGGCACGCCCCGGCTCGACCGCCTCCGGACCGGCGAACCCGAGCACCGCCGCCACCTGCGTACGCACCAGCTCCAGCACGGACGCCTCCCGCTCCGCCACCGGCAGCGCGGCCAGCTGACGGGCCAGCTTGCCCGCCGAGGCCGAACCCGCCCGCGCGGCACGCCGAGCGGGCATCCGGACGAGCCCGCCGAGCAGCGGCGGCAGCATCCCGCCGCCGACGACCTGGGCGCGGAGCGCGGCCAGGTCCAGCTTCATGGGAACGAACGCAGCCGTCGGCGAGGCGGCCGCGGTGTCGAAGAGGGCCAGGCCCTCGTCCTCCGTCAGGGCGTTCACGCCACCGCGCCCGAGCCGCGACACCTCTCCGGCCTCCAGCTCGCCGGCCATGCCGCCGTCCCACAGGCCCCACGCCAGGGACGTCGCCGCCAGGCCCTGCGCCCTGCGGTGCGCGGCAAGGGCGTCCAGGAAGACGTTCGCCGCCGCGTAGTTCGCCTGACCCGCACCGCCGAAGACACCGGCGGCGGAGGAGAACAGGACGAACGCCGACAGGTCCATGTCCTGCGTCAGCTCGTGCAGGTTCCACGCCGCGTCCACCTTCGGACGCAGCACCGCCGACAAGCGCTCCTGGTCCAAGGACGCGATCACGCCGTCGTCCAGGACACCAGCGGTGTGCACCACCGCCGACAGCGGACGCTCCGCCGGGATGCCGTCCAGCACCCCAGCCAGCGCGTCCCGGTCGGCCACGTCGCACGCCGCCCAGGCCACCGACGCACCCAGACCGGCCAGTTCGGCGGTCAGGTCCACGGCGCCCGGGGCGTCCTCGCCGCGACGGCTGACCAGCAGCAGATCCCGCACCCCGTACTCGGACACCAGGTGACGCGCGAACAAGCCGCCCAGCGCACCACTGGCACCCGTCACCAGCACCGTGCCGTCCAGGGCAAGCGGCTCGGCGTCGGGATCCACGACGGCCCGCGCCAGACGCGGCGCCAGGAACGCCCCCTCCCGGACCGCGACTTCCGGCTCACCGGCGGCCAACGCCGCCCCGACGAACTCCGGGGTGATCTCACCGTCAAGGTCGATCAGGCCGAACCGGCCCGGGTTCTCCGACTGCGCCGAACGGATCAGACCCCACACCGGGGCGTGCACCAGATCCGCGACCTCGTCGCCGGGTGCAGCAGCCACCGCACTCCGGGTCAGGAACACCAGACGCGAATCGGCGAACCGCTCGTCACCCAGCCACTCCTGCACCAGCGCCAGCACCCGCCCGGTCTCCGCATGCACCGCACCGGCAACATCCGGCACCGACTCGTCGACCGCACACGGCACGACCAGCACCCCCGGAACCGCACCGCCCTCGGCGGCCGCCGCACCCAGCGCCGCCAGATCCGCGAACGCCTGGGACCCGTCCCCCAGCGCCATCCAGTCGTCGACAGAGCCACCGGCCGGCACCGGCGACCACTCGACCCGGAACAAGGCGTCACCCTGCCTGGCACCCGGCCCGGCGAACTGCTCCGGCGAGAACGCCCGCAGCGCCAGACCCCGCACCGACGCCACCGGCGCGCCCTCGGCGTCCGCCAGCTCCAGCGCCACCACGTCACGGCCCGCACGCGACAGCCGCACCCGTACCTCGGACGCGCCCACCGCATACACGCTCACGCCCGACCACGAGAACGGCAGACGTCCCTGTCCCGTGTCCTCGACGAGACCGCCGAGGGTGATGGCGTGCAGGGCCGCGTCGAGCAGCGCCGGATGCAGACCGAACCGCTCCGCCCCGGCCGCCGTCTCGTCCCCGAGCGCGACCTCGGCGAACACGTCGTCACCGAGACGCCAGACCGACCGCAGGCCCTGAAAGACCGCTCCGTACTCGAACCCGGCCATGGCCAGGGCCTCGTACAGTCCGTCGACGGCGACCGGTTCCGCCCCTGCCGGCGGCCATGCCGCCAGGTCGAACACCGGCTCCGCCTCGTCCACGGCCAGCACACCGGAGGCATGCCGCACCCACGGCACCTCGTCCACCGCACGATCGGCGCGGGAGTGGAAGGCGACCGGCCGTCGTCCCGACGCGTCGGCAGCCCCGACGCTGATCTGCAACTGGAGCGCGCCGCGTTCGGGCAGGACGAGCGGCGCCTCCAGGGTGAGTTCCTCCAACAGCCCGGTACCCGCCCGCCCACCGGCGTGCAGGGCCAGCTCCACGAACGCCGTCCCCGGCAGCAACACGGCACCCGACACGGCGTGGTCGGCCAGCCACGGGTGCGACTCCAGCGACAACCGGCCCGTGAACAGCAACCCCTCCGAATCGGGCAGTTCCACCGCCGCACCCAGCAACGGATGCTCGGCCCGGCGCAGACCCGCCGACGCCACATCACCCACCTGCGACACCGGCACGTCGATCCAGTACCGCTCCCGCTGGAACGCGTACGTCGGCAGATCCACCCGCCGCGCACCCGCGCCCTCGAAGTACGCCTCCCAGTCCACCCGGCCACCGCGCACCTGCACGAAGCCCAGGGCACCGTTCACCGTCTCGGTCTCCGGGCGGGCGGAGCGAAGAGCAGGCACGAACGCCGCGGTGTCAGCGTCGACGCACTCCTGCGCCATCGCCGACAGCACGCCGTCCGGGCCGACCTCCACGTACGTGGTGACGCCCGCGGCCTCCAGGGCACGGACTCCGTCGAGGAAGCGCACGGCTTCGCGGACATGCCGCACCCAGAACTCGGGCGAGGCCATCTCGTCGGTGACGACGTCGCCGGTCAGGTTGGAGACCACGGGGATGCGTGGGGCCTCGAACGACAGCCCGGACACCACCTCGCGGAAGGCGTCGAGCATGCCGTCCATGTGCGGGGAGTGGAAGGCGTGACTGACCGTCAGACGCTTCGACTTACGGTCCTCGAAGGACTCCACGATCGCCGTCGCGGCGTCCTCGTCACCCGCGATCACCACGGCCTGCGGGCCGTTGACGGCGGCGATGCTCACCCGCTCGTTCAGCAGCGGCAGGACCTCGTCCTCCGACGCCTGCAGCGCGATCATCACGCCACCGGAAGGCAGCGCCTGCATCAGCCGTCCGCGCGCCGCCACCAGCGTGCACGCGTCCTCCAGCGACAGCACCCCGGCGACATGCGCGGCAGCGACCTCGCCGATGGAGTGACCGGACACGAAGTCCGGCTTCACACCCCACGACTCCAGCAGCCGGAAAAGCGCCACCTCCACCGCGAACAACGCCGGCTGCGCGAACTCCGTCCGGTCCAGCGCCTCGGCGTCCTCGCCGAACAGCACATCCTTCAACGGCACATCGAGCCGCGCGCACACCGCGTCCAGCGCCTGCGCGAACACCGGGTACGTGGCGTACAGCTCCCGGCCCATCCCCAGCCGCTGACTGCCCTGCCCCGTGAACAGGAACGCCAGCTTCCCGGCGCTCGCCGTCCCCCGCACCACCGGCCCCGCCGCGTCGTCCGCCTCCACGGCGGCCAGCCCGCGCAGCAGTTCGTCCCGGCCGGCGGCCACGACCGCCGCACGGTGGTCGAAGGCCGCGCGCTTGGCGGCGAGCGTGTAGGCCACGTCGCCGGCGGCGAGGCCGGGCGCCGCTTCGAGGCGGGCCCGAAGTCGGGCGGCCTGGTCGCGGAGGCCGTCCGGGGTCTTCGCCGACAGGACGTACGGCAGCACCGAGCCGTCGTCCTCGGCGGGAGCCAGGGCGACGCTGTCGCTCGGGGCGAGGTCGTCGGGGGCCTGCTCGATGATCGTGTGGGCGTTGGTGCCGCTGATGCCGAACGACGACACGGCGGCGCGACGCGGGCGGCCGGTCTCCGGCCAGGCCATGCGCTCCGTCAGCAGCGAGACCGCGCCCTCGGACCAGTCCACGTGCGGGGACGGCTCGTCCACGTGCAGCGTCTGCGGCAGCACACCGTGCCGCATCGCCATCACCATCTTGATCACACCCGCGACACCGGCCGCGGCCTGCGTGTGGCCGAAGTTGGACTTCACCGAGCCCAGCCACAGCGGCTGCTCGTCGCTGTGCTCCTGGCCGTACGTCGCCAGCAGCGCCTGCGCCTCGATCGGGTCGCCCAGGGTCGTGCCCGTGCCGTGCGCCTCGACCGCGTCGATCTCGCCGGCCGACAGGCGGGCACTCGCGAGCGCGGCGCGGATCACCCGTTGCTGGGACGGGCCGTTGGGAGCCGTCAAGCCGTTGCTCGCGCCGTCCTGGTTGACCGCCGAACCGCGCAGCACCGCCAGCACCTGGTGGCCGTTGCGGCGCGCGTCGGACAGCCGCTCCACGAGCAGCATGCCGACGCCCTCACCCCAGCCCGTACCGTCGGCGGCCGCAGCGAACGGCTTGCAGCGGCCGTCGGCCGACAGACCGCGCTGGATGCTGAACGCCACGAAGGTGCCCGGCGTCGCCATCACGGTCACACCGCCCGCCAGCGCCAGATCGCACTCGCCGTTGCGCAGCGCCTGGGCGGCGAGGTGCAGTGACACCAGCGAGGACGAGCAGGCCGTGTCGACCGTGACCGCGGGGCCCTCCAGGCCGAAGGTGTACGACACCCGGCCCGAGGCGACGCTGCCCGAACTCGCCGTGCCGATGTAGCCTTCGAGCCCTTCCGGCGCGCGGTGCAGCAGCGTCCCGTAGTCGTTGTACATCACGCCCGCGAAGACGCCCGTCCGGCTGCCGCGCACCGAGGCCGGGTCGATGCCGGCCCGCTCGAACGCCTCCCACGAGGTCTCCAGCAGCAGCCGCTGCTGCGGGTCGGTCGCCAGGGCCTCACGCGGGGAGATGCCGAAGAACGTCGGGTCGAAGTGGTGCGCGTCGTAGAGGAACGCACCGTTCATGCTGTAGCTGGTGCCCGGCCGGTCGGAGTCGGGGTCGAACAGGTCCGTGACGTTCCAGCCGCGGTCGTCCGGCATGTCGGAGATGGCGTCCCTGCCCTCCGACACCAGGTCCCACAGGTCCTCGGGGGTCTGGACGCCACCGGGGAAGCGGCACGCCATCGCCACGATCGCGATCGGCTCGTCGTCGCGCACCGCGATCGCGGTGGGCGCGGCCGCCGCGGCCTGCCGGCCGAGCAGTTCAGCGCACAGGTAGCCGGCGAGGGCGGTGGGTGTCGGGTAGTCGAAGACGAGGGTCGCGGGCAGCCGCACACCGGTCGCCGTGCCGAGCCGGTTCCGCAGCTCGACGGCCGTCAGCGAGTCGAAGCCCACCTCGCTGAAGGCACGCCCCGGCTCGACTGCCTCCGGACCCGTGAACCCGAGCACCACCGCCACCTGCGTACGCACCAGCTCCAGCACGGACGCCTCCCGCTCCGCCACCGGCAGCGCGGCCAACTCCCGGGCCAGCTTGCCCGCCGAGGCCGAACCCGCCCGCGCGGCACGCCGAGCAGGCATGCGCACCAGTCCACTGAGCAGCGGCGGCAGCATGCCCCCGCCGGCCACCTGGGCGCGGAGCGCGGCCAGGTCCAGCTTCACCGGCACGAAGAGCGCGGTGCCGGAGGCACAGGCAGCATCGAAGAGAGCCAGACCCTCCTGCTCGGACAGGGCGTTCACGCCACCGCGTCCGAGGCGCGAGACGTCATCGGCCTCCAGCTCGCTCGCCAGACCGCCGTCCCACAGACCCCAGGCCAGCGACGTCGCCGCCAGACCCTGTGCCCTGCGGTGCGCGGCAAGAGCGTCCAGGAAGGAGTTGGCCGCCGCGTAGTTCGCCTGGCCGGCGCCGCCGAAGACACCGGCAGCGGACGAGAACAGCACGAACGCCGACAGATCCATGCCCTGCGTGAGCTCGTGCAGGTTCCACGCCGCGTCCACCTTCGGACGCAGCACCGCCGACAGACGCTCCTGGTCCAGCGACGCGATCACGCCGTCATCCAGCACACCAGCTGTGTGCACCACCGCCGACAGCGGACGCTCCGCCAGCACCCCGGCCAGCGCATCGCGGTCGGCCACATCGCACGCCGCCCACGCCACCGACGCACCCAGATCCGTGAGCTCCGCCGTCAGCTCCGCGGCGCCCGGCGCGTCCTCACCACGACGGCTCACCAGCAGCAGATCCCGCACCCCGTACGCGGACACCAGATGACGCGCGAACAAGCCGCCCAGCAGGCCGCTCGCACCCGTCACCAGCACCGTGCCCTCGAGGACCGGGAGCTCGCCCTCCGGCTCCACCGCCGCCCGGGTGAGCCTCGGCACCCGCACCACACCGTCGCGCACGGCGGCTTCCGGTTCGCCGGAAGCGAGCGCCGACGACAGTGCGCGCGCGTCGGCCTCGGCGTCGCCCGCACCGTCGAGGTCGACCAGGCCGAAGCGCCCGGGGTTCTCCGACTGCGCCGACCGGATCAGGCCCCACACCGGGGCGTGCACCAGGTCCTTCACGTCCTCGTCCGGCAGGGCGTCCACGGCGCCCCGGGTCCGGAACACCAGGCGCGAGCCGGCGAAGCGCTCGTCGGCGAGCCACTCCTGCACGAGGCCGAGCACGCGCCCGGTCGCCGCGTGCACCGCACCGGCCACGTCCCACACCGGCTCGTCGGTCACGCACGGCACGACCACCGCCGAGGGGACGGTGCCGTCCGCCGCGAGGGCCGCGCCCAGCGCGGCGAGGTCGGCGTACGCCGCTTCGGGGCCGAGGGTCGTCCAGTCCTCGGCGGCGACCGTCGTACCGCCGGACGGGAGGGGCGACCACTGGACCTGGAAGAGGGCGTCGCCCTGCCCGGTGCCCGGGCCGGCGAACTGCTCGGGCGAGAAGGTCCGCAGCGCGAGACCGCGCACGGTCGCCACCGGCGCGCCCTCGGCGTCCGCCACCTCCAGCGCCACCGTGTCACGGCCCGCGCGGGAGAGCCGCACCCTCAGCTCGGACGCCCCGATGGCGTGCACGGTCACGCCCGACCACGCGAACGGCAGACGTCCCTGCCCGGCGTCGTCGACGAGACCGCCGACGCCGATGGCGTGCAACGCGCCGTCCAGGAGTGCCGGGTGGAGGCCGAAGTGCTCGGCGCCCGGCTCCGCCTCTTCCCCGAGGGTCACCTCGGCGAAGACGTCCTCGCCCCGGCGCCAGACGCCCCGCAGTCCCTGGAAGAGCGGACCGTACTCGAACCCGGCCACCGCCAGGGCCTCGTACAGTCCGTCGATGGCGACGGGCTCGGCACCGGCCGGGGGCCAGGCGGCCCACTCGAACGCCGGCTCCTCCGCCCGCTCCGCCAGGACGGCGGTGGCGTGCCGCACCCACGGCTCGTCGTCGGCGGCGCGGTCGGCGCGCGAGTGGAAGGCGACCTGCCGCCGGCCGGACTCGTCGGGCGACCCGACGCTGATCTGCAGTTCGACTCCGTCGCCCTCGGGCAGCACGAGCGGCGCTTCCAGGGTGACGTCCTCGACCAGGCCGCAGCCGACCTGGTCGCCGGCGCGCACGGCCAGTTCCACGAAGGCGGTGCCGGGGAGCAGGACCGTGCCGGAGACGGCGTGGTCGGCGAGCCACGGGTGTGTGTCGAGGGACAGCCGTCCGGTGAGCAGCAGGCCGTCGGCGTCCGCGAGGACCACGGACGTCGCGAGGAGCGGGTGGTCGGCCGAACGGAGGCCCGCCGAGGACATGTCCCAGCCGCTGGTTCCGGCGTCGAGCCAGTAGTGCTCGCGCTGGAAGGCGTAGGTGGGCAGGTCGACGCGCTGCGCGCCGGTCCCGGCGAACACCGCCTGCCAGTCCACGGACGCGCCGTGGACGTAGGCCTCACCCAGGGACAGCCAGAACCGCTCCAGACCGCCTTCGTTACGGCGCAGCGAACCCAGGACCGCGGCCTCACGGCCCGCGTCCTCCACGGTCTCCTGCAGCCCGACGGTGAGAACGGGGTGGGGGCTGGACTCGACGAAGACCCCGAAGCCCTGCTCCAGCAGCGTCCGGACCGCCTGCTCCAGCTCCACGGTCTGCCGCAGGTTGCGGAACCAATAGCCGCCGTCCAACTCCGGGCCGGTCATCCACTCGCCGGTCACCGTCGACAGGAACGGCACCTGCGCCTCACCCGGGGTGATCCGCGTCAGAAGCTTCCCGAGTTCTTCTTCGAGGAGGTCGACCTGCGCGGAGTGCGACGCGTAGTCCACCGCGATCCGCCGCGCCCGCACTCCGTCCGCCTCGCACGAGGCCAGCAGCTCGTCCAGGGCCTGTACTTCGCCGGAGACCACGACCGAGGAGGGACCGTTCACCGCGGCAACGGAGATCCGCTCCTCACCCCACGAAGCGATCCGCTCGCGCGTCTCGTCCGCGGGCAGCGCCACGGACACCATCCCGCCCAGACCCGCCAGCACCCGGCCGATCGCCTGGCTGCGCAGAGCCACCACCCGGGCGGCATCCTCCAGCGAGAGGATCCCGGCCACGCAGGCTGCGGCGATCTCACCCTGCGAATGCCCGATCACCGCCGCCGGACGCACCCCGGACGCCTTCCACACCTCCGCCAGCGACACCATCACCGCGAACAACGCAGGCTGCACAACGTCCACACGCTCCAGCGACGGAGCACCCTCCACACCACGCAGCACATCCACCAGCGACCAGCCGGTCAACGGCTCCAACGCGTCAGCGCACTCCCCTATCCGGGCAGCGAACACCGGCGAGGAGTCCAGCAGCTCCCCCGCCATCCCCACCCACTGCGAACCCTGACCCGGGAACACGAACACCGTCTTGCCACCGAGGACAGCTCCCTGGACCACGTGGGACGACGGCTCGCCCGCCGCGAGAGCGGTGAGGGCCCGTACGCGGTCGGCACGCTCGCGGCCGACCAGGACCGCGCGCCGTGCGTGTGCGGCGCGGGTGGTGGCCAGGGAGTGGCCGACGTCGACGGGCCGCAGGCCGGGGTCGGCGTCCAGGTGCGCGAGGAGGCGTTCGGCCTGGCCGCGGAGCGCGCTCTCGGTCTTGGCCGTCAGGGTCCAGGGCAGGGGGTGCGACGGGTCCGGCGTGGACGGGTCGTGGGTCGCCGCGACCAGGGCGGGCAGCGGTTCCGCCTCGGGAGTCACCTCGCCGGCGGTCGCCTCGTCGCCGGCCTCGGCCACGCCCTCGCCCTCGTCCTCGTCCTCGGTTTCCGGGGCGTCGGGAACGGGGGCAGGGGCGGGGGCTTCCTCGATGATGATGTGCGCGTTCGTGCCGCTGACACCGAACGACGACACGGCGGCCCGGCGCGGGCGGCCGGTCTCCGGCCACGCGACCGGGTCGGCCAGCAGCGAGACCGCGCCGGCCGACCAGTCGACGTTGGTCGAGGGCTTGTCGACGTGCAGGGTCCTGGGGAGCCTGCCGTTGCGGATCGCCATGACCATCTTGATGATGCCGGCGACGCCGGCGGCGGCCTGCGTGTGACCGATGTTCGACTTGATGGAGCCCAGCCAGAGCGGCTGCTCGTCGCTGTGCTCCTTGCCGTAGGTGGCCAGGAGGGCCTGCGCCTCGATGGGGTCGCCGAGGGTGGTGCCCGTGCCGTGCGCCTCGACGACGTCGACGTCGGAGGGCGTGAGGCGCGCGTCGGCCAGGGCCGCGCGGATCACCCGCTGCTGGGACGGGCCGTTGGGGGCGGTGAGGCCGTTGCTCGCGCCGTCCTGGTTGACGGCGGAGCCGCGCACGACGGCCAGTACGGGGTGGCCGTTGCGCCGGGCGTCCGAGAGGCGCTCGACCAGCAGCATGCCGGCGCCCTCCGCCCAGCCGGTGCCGTCCGCCGCGTCGGCGAAGGACTTGCAGCGGCCGTCGAAGGACAGGCCGCGCTGCCTGCTGAACTCGGTGAAGGTGCCGGGCGTGGCCATCACGGTGGCGCCGCCGGCGAGGGCGAGGGAGCACTCGCCCTTGCGCAGCGACTGCATGGCGAGGTGCAGGGTGACGAGGGAGGAGGAGCAGGCCGTGTCGACGGTGAGCGCCGGTCCCTCCAGGCCGAAGGTGTACGACACGCGGCCCGAGGCGACGCTGCTGGAGGCGCCCGTGACGAGGTACCCCTCGGCCTCCTCGGGGATGGCCCGCAGCCGCGCCGCGTAGTCGTGGTACATGACGCCCGCGAAGACACCGGTCCGGCTGCCGCGCAGGGTCGCCGGGTCGATGCCGGCCCGCTCGAACGCCTCCCATGAGGTCTCCAGCAGCAGCCGCTGCTGGGGATCCATGGCCGCGGCCTCGCGGGGCGAGATCCCGAAGAAGGCGGGGTCGAACCAGTTCGCGTCGTGCAGGAAACCGCCCTGCTGGACGTAGCTCGTGCCCTGCCCGTCGGGGTCGGCGTCGAACAGCCGCTCCATGTCCCAGCCCCGGTCGGTGGGGAACGGGGAGATGGCGTCGGTGCCCTCCGACACGAGCCGCCACAGGCCCTCGGGCGACTCGACGCCGCCAGGGAACCGGCAGCTCATGCCGACGATCGCGATCGGTTCCGGCTCCGCCGACTCGACCTCTTGAAGGCGGCGGCGGGTCTCGTGGAGATCGGCCGTCACGCGCTTCAGGAAGTACCGAAGCTTTTCCTCGTTCATGCTTGCATCCCTCGTACGGAAGTCAGAAAGGCGGAGTCGTCGGGTGGGCGGGCCGGGCCGTCGCGTCAGGAGATCCCGAATTCCTTGCCGATGAAGTCGAAGAGGTCGTCATCGGTGGCGGTCTCCAGCGTCTCGGCCACGTCGGCGCCGGCGGGTCCCGCCGGCTCGCCGGCCGCGCTCCAGGCCGCCAGCAGGGCCTGCAGCCGCTCGGTGATCCGGTTCCGGCCGTCGTCGTCCGGTACGGCCTCGACGAGCGTCCGCTCCAGGCGGTCTAGTTCGGCGAGCAGCGGGGGAACCGCCGCGGCGCCGCCCTGCCAGAGCTCGTCCCGCAGGAACTCCACGATGGCGTTCGGGGTCGGGTAGTCGAAGACGAGCGTGGCCGGCAGCCGCACTCCCGTCGCCGCGCCCAGGCGGTTGCGGAGCTCGACCGCGGTGAGGGAGTCGAAGCCGACGTCGCTGAACGACCGTGCGCCGTCGACCGCTTCGGGACCGGCGAAGCCGAGCACGCCCGCGACGTGACCGCGGACCAGCTCCAGCAGCGCCTCCTCCCGTCCCTCCTGCGACAGGCCGGCCAGGCGCTCCCGAAGGGCGGCGCCTCCCTGCGCACCGGCGTCGGCGGTACCCGCCGCGCGCCGGCCGGGGACGCGGACCAGGCCGCTGAGCAGCGGCGGCAGCATGCCTCCGCCGGTGACCTGGGCGCGCAGGGCGCCGAGGTCGAGCTTGACGGGTACGAAGGCCGCGGTCGTTGAGGCGGCCGCGGTGTCGAAGAGGGCCAGGCCCTCCTGCTCGGACAGGGCGTTCACGCCACCGCGTCCGAGGCGGGACACCTCGCCGGCCTCCAGCTCGCCTGCCATGCCGCCGTCCCACAGGCCCCACGCCAGCGACGTCGCCGCAAGGCCGTGGGCCCTGCGGTGCGCGGCGAGTGCGTCGAGGAAGGAGTTGGCGGCGGCGTAGTTCGCCTGGCCCGCGCCGCCGAAGACACCGGCGGCGGAGGAGAACAGGACGAACGCCGACAGGTGGAGGTCCCGGGTGAGCTGGTGGAGGTTCCACGCGGCGTCCACCTTCGGACGCAGGACCGCCGACAGGCGCTCCTGGTCGAGGGACGCGATGACGCCGTCGTCCAGGACACCGGCGGTGTGCACCACCGCTGTCAGCGCACGCTCGGCCGGGATGCCCTCCAGCACCGCGGACAGCCCGTCCCGGTCGGCCACGTCGCACGCCGCCCAGGCCACCGACGCACCCAGACCGGCCAGTTCGGCGGTCAGGTCCGCAGCGCCCGGGGCGTCCTCGCCGCGGCGGCTGACCAGGAGCAGGTCCCGTACGCCGTACTCGGTCACCAGATGGCGGGCGAACAAGCCGCCCAGCGCACCACTGGCACCCGTCACCAGCACCGTGCCGTCCAGGGCGAGCGGCTCGGCGTCCGGTGCCACGACCGCCCGGACGAGGCGCGGCACGCGGACCGCGCCGTCCCGCACGGCGGCCTCCGGCTCGCCCGCGGCGAGCACGGCGGGCAGCGCCTGGTAGGAGGCTTCGGCGTCGTCGGTGTCGATCAGGAGGAAGCGGCCCGGGTTCTCCGACTGCGCCGACCGCACCAGGCCCCACACCGGGGCGTGTGCCAGGTCCGCGACCTCGTCGTCCGGGGCGGAGGCCACCGCGCCCCGCGTCAGGAAGGCCAGGCGTGAATCGGCGAACCGCTCGTCGCCGAGCCACTCCTGCAGCAGTGCGAGCACTCGCCCGGTCTCGGCATGCGCCGCACCCGGCAGGTCCTCGGACGCGGCGCCGGCCACCGGCACTATGACGACCTCCGGCACGGTCTCGCCCTCGCCGGCGAGCGTGGTCAGGCCCGCGCACGTCTCGTAGCGGACGCCTGCGGCGTCGAGACCCGCGTGGCCGGAACCGTCGGCGGTGAGCAGTGCCATGGGGCGCTGCTGGGCGGCCGGCACCGGTGCGAGGTGCAGCGCCGTCCAGTCGACCTCGAACAGCGACTCCATGCGCCCGCCGCGCGCTGCGGCGCCGATCTGCTCGGGCGAGACGGCCCGCAGCACCAGCGACTCCACCGAGGCGACGGGCGCCCCGGTCGCGTCGGCCAGGTGCAGGGACACCGTGTCGCGGCCGGCCGGGGCCAGCCGGACCCGTACCGCCGCCGCGCCGGTGGCGTGCAGGCGCACTCCGCCCCACGCGAACGGCAGACGTCCCTGCCCGGTGTCCTCCACGAGTCCGCCGAGACCGGCGGCGTGCAGGGTGGCGTCGAGGAGGGCCGGGTGCAGCCCGAACCACTCCGCCGTCGCGGCCGCGTTCTCGTCGAGGCTCACCTCGGCGAAGACCTCGTCACCCTGCCTCCAGGCCGCGCGCAGGCCCTGGAAGACGGGGCCGTAGTCGAATCCGGCGGCTGCCATGCCGTCGTACAGCCCGTCGATGGCGACCGGCTCCGCGCCGGGCGGCGGCCAGGCCGTCAGGTCGGAAGCGGGGGCGGGGACCGCCGCCGCGGGGGCGAGCACACCGCCGGCGTGCCGCGTCCACGGCTCGTCGGCGGGCGCGTTCTCGCCGCGCGAGTGGAGCGCCACGGCCCGGCGGCCGTCGTCGTCCGCGCCGGCGACGGAGAGCCGCAGCTGCACACCGCCCGACTCCGGCAGCACCAGCGGCGCCTCCAACGTCAGGTCGTCCAGGACCTCGCTGCCGACCTGCTCGCCGGCGCGCAGCGCCAGTTCGACGAAGGCGGTGCCCGGCAGGAGCACCGAGCCCATGACCGCGTGGTCCGCGAGCCACGGGTGCGTGGTCAGCGACAGGCGCCCGGTGAAGAGGACACCGTCCGAGTCCGGCAGCTCGACCGCCGCGCCGAGCAGCGGGTGGTCCGCCGCACCGAGTCCGGCCGAGGTGACGTCCCCGATGAAGTGGCCGCCCGACTCCAGCCAGTACCACTCGCGCTGGAAGGCGTAGGTGGGTAGTTCGACCAGCCGGCCACCGGTCCGCGCGAAGTACGCCTCCCAGTCCACGGTCGCTCCGCTGGCGTGGGCCTGGGCGAGTGCGGTGGTGACGGTCTCGGCCTCGGGGCGGCCGCCGCGCAGGGCGGGGGCGAAGGCCGCGCCTTCGGCGGTCAGGCAGTCCTGGGCCATGGCGGAGAGGACTCCGTCGGGACCGAGTTCGAGGTACGTGGTGACGCCCGCTGCCTCCAGGGCGCGGACGCCGTCCAGGAAGCGCACGGCCTCACGAACGTGGCGGACCCAGAAGTCGGGCGACGTCACCTCGTCGGTGACCAGGGCGCCCGTGAGGTTGGAGACCAGCGGGATGCGCGGGGCGGCGTAGGACAGACCCTCGGCGACCTTGCGGAAGTCCGCGAGCATGGCGTCCATGTGCGGGGAGTGGAAGGCGTGGCTGACCGTCAGGCGCTTCGACTTGCGGTCCTCGAACGACGCCGCAATGCCGACCGCGGCATCCTCGTCACCCGCGATGACCACCGACCGCGGACCGTTGACCGCGGCGATGCTCACCCGCTCGTCCAGCAGCGGCAGGACCTCGTCCTCAGCCGCTTCGAGGGCGATCATCACACCGCCGGTGGGCAGTGCCTGCATCAGCCTGCCGCGCGCCTCGACCAGCGTGCTGGCGTCCTCCAGGGACAGCACCCCGGCGACGTGGGCGGCGGCGATCTCGCCGATGGAGTGCCCGGAGAGGTAGTCCGGCTTCACGCCCCACGACTCGACCAGTCGGTAGAGCGCCACTTCGACGGCGAAGAGGGCCGGCTGCGTGCGGGCGGTCTCGTTCAGCAGGTCGCTGTCGTCGCCGAACAGGACGTCCTTCAGCGGCACATCGAGGTGCGCGCAGACCGCGTCGAGCGCGTCGGCGAACACCGGGTAGGTGTCGTAGAGCTCCCGGCCCATGCCGAGTCGCTGGCTGCCCTGGCCGGTGAAGAGGAAGGCGAGCTTTCCGGCGCCCGCCGTGCCCCGCACCACCGAGGCCGCCGGGCCGTCGGCCTCCACGGCCGCGAGGCCGCGCAGCAGCTCGTCCCGGCCGGGGGCGACGACGGCCGCACGGTGCTCGAAGGCGGCGCGCCGGGTGGCGAGGGTGTACGCCACGTCGGCGGCGGCGACGCCGGGTGCCTCTTCCAGGTGGGCCCGCAGGCGGGCCGCCTGGTCGCGGAGGCCGTCCGGGGTCTTCGCCGACAGCACGTACGCGCGGACGGAACCGTCGTCCTCGGCGGGAGCCTCGGCAACGCTGCGGCTCGGGGCGAGGTCGTCGGGAGCCTGCTCGATGATCGTGTGGGCGTTGGTGCCGCTGATGCCGAAGGACGAGATGCCGGCGCGGCGCGGACGGCCGGTCTCCGGCCACTCCGTCTGCTCGGTCAGGAGGGAGACCGCGCCCTCGGACCAGTCGACGTGCGGGGTCGGCTCGTCCACGTGCAGCGTCCGCGGCAGCACGCCGTGGCGCATCGCCATGATCATCTTGATGATGCCCGCCACGCCTGCCGCGGCCTGCGTGTGGCCGATGTTGGACTTGACGGAGCCGAGCCACAGCGGCTGCTCGTCGCCGTGCTCCTGACCGTAGGTGGCCAGGAGGGCCTGGGCCTCGATCGGGTCGCCCAGCGTCGTGCCCGTGCCGTGCGCCTCGACCGCGTCGATCTCGGCGGCGGTGAGCCGGGCATTGGCCAAGGCCTGCCGGATCACACGCTGCTGGGAGGGACCGTTGGGGGCGGTGAGGCCGTTGCTGGCACCGTCCTGGTTGATCGCGGAACCGCGGACCACCGCCAGGACCGGGTGGCCGTTGCGGCGGGCGTCCGACAGCCGCTCCACGAGCAGCATGCCCGCGCCCTCGGCCCAACTGGTGCCGTCGGCCGCGGCAGCGAAGGACTTGATGCGGCCGTCGGGGGCCAGGCCGCGCTGACGGCTGAACTCGGTGAAGGTGCCGGGCGACGCCATGACCGTCACACCACCGGCGAGCGCCATCGTGCACTCACCGTTGCGCAGCGCCTGGATCGCCCAGTGCAGCGCCACCAGCGAGGAGGAGCACGCCGTGTCGACCGTGACCGCCGGGCCCTCGAGCCCGAACGCGTACGACACACGACCCGACGCGATGCTTCCGGAATTGCCGGTGCCGAGATATCCCTCGACGCCCTCGGGAACAGCCGTCAGACGACTCGAGTAGTCGTGGTACATCACACCGGCGAAGACACCGGTGTGACTGCCGCGCATGGCGGCCGGGTCGATACCCGCGCGCTCGAACGCCTCCCACGAGGTCTCCAGCAGCAGCCGCTGCTGCGGGTCCATCGCCACGGCCTCACGCGGCGAGATCCCGAAGAACGCGGGGTCGAAGCGGCCGGCGTCGTGCAGGAAGCCGCCCGACTGGGTGTAGGTGGTGCCCCGGCCGTCCGGGTCCGGGTCGAACAGCGCGTCCAGATCCCAGCCACGACCCTGCGGGAACGGCGAGATGGCATCGCCGCCACCCAGCACCAGCCGCCACAGATCCTCGGGGGTCTCCACCCCGCCCGGATACCGGCAGCTCATGCCCACGATCGCGATCGGCTCGTCGTCCAGCACCCCGGCCCGTACCGGCACCAACGCGGCACCGGCCGGCTCGACCAGACCCAGAACCTCACCCAGCAAGAACTCCGCGAGGGCCCCGGCCGTCGGGTAGTCGAAGACCAGCGTCGCCGGCAGCCGCACACCCGCCACCGAACCCAACCGGTTCCGCAACTCCACCGCGGTCAGCGAATCGAAGCCCAACTCCTTGAAGGCACGATCCGCAGGCACCTGGTCGACCGAACCATGACCCAGAACACCCGCCACCTCACCCCGCACCACATCGAGTACGGCCTCGGCCCGCTCGTCCTGGGGCAGTGCCGCGAGCCGCCGGGCGAGCTTGCCCGCCGCGGCCGAACCGGCCTTCGCGGCGCGGCGAGTGGGGACGCGGACCAGTCCGCTCAGCAGCGGCGGCAGCATCCCGCTGCCCGCCTGGGCGCGGAGCGCGGCCAGGTCGAGCTTCATGGGCACGAGGACCGGGGCCTGGGCGGCGTTGGCGGTGTCGAAGAGGGCGAGGCCCTCGTCCTCCGTCAGGGCGTCCACGCCGCCCCGACCGGAACGCGCCACCTCGCCGGCCATGCCGCCGTCCCACAGACCCCAGGCCAGCGATGTCGCGGCCAGGCCCTGCGACCTGCGGTGCGCTGCGAGTGCGTCCAGGAAGACGTTCGCCGCCGCGTAGTTCGCCTGGCCCGCGCCGCCGAAGACACCGGCGGCGGAGGAGAACAGCACGAACGCCGACAGGTCCATGTCCTGCGTGAGCTGGTGGAGGTTCCACGCCGCGTCCACCTTCGGACGCAGGACCGCAGACAGGCGCTCCTGGTCCAGGGACGCGATGACACCGTCGTCGAGGACACCGGCGGTGTGGACTACCGCAGACAACGGACGCTCCGCCAGTAGCCCAGCCAGGGCGTCCCGGTCGGCCACATCGCACGCCGCCCACGCCACCGACGCACCCAGATCCGTGAGCTCCGCCGTCAGCTCCGCAGCACCCGGAGCGTCCTCACCCCGGCGGCTCACCAGCAGCAGATCCCGCACCCCGTACTCGGACACCAGGTGCCGCGCAAACAAGCCGCCCAGCGCACCACTGGCACCCGTCACCAGCACCGTGCCATCGAGCACCGGGAGTTCGACGTCGGGTCCCGCGACGGCCCGCGCCAGGCGAGGCGCCAGGAACGCCCCGTCCCGGACGGCGATCTCCGGCTCACCGGTCGCCAACGCCGCCGCGACGACCTCGGGGGTGATCTCACCGTCGAGGTCGATCAGGCCGAACCGGCCCGGGTTCTCCGACTGCGCCGAACGGATCAGGCCCCACACCGGGGCGTGCACCAGATCCGCGACCTCGTCGCCGGGTGCAGCAGCCACCGCGCCCCGGGTCAGGAACACCAGACGCGACTCGGCGAACCGCTCGTCGCCCAGCCACTCCTGCACCAGCGCGAGCACCCGGCCGGTCTCCGCATGCACCGCACCGGCCACGTCCGGCACCGGCTCGTCGGCCACACACGGCACGACCAGCACCGCCGGAGCCGCGCCGCCCTCAGCCTCGAAGGTCTGGAGTCCGGCACTCGCCAGCGTCCAGTCTTCGACCGAACCGCCGGTCGGCACCGGCGACCACTCGACGCGGAACAGCGCGTCACCCTGACCGGCACCCGGCCCGGCGAACTGCTCCGGCGAGAACGCCCGCAGCACGAGACCGGCCACGGACGCCACCGGCGCGCCCTCGGCGTCCGCCAGCTCCAGCGCGACGACATCACGGCCCGTACTCGCCAACCGCACCCGTACCTCGGACGCGCCGACGGCGTGCACGGTCACGCCCTGCCAGGAGAACGGCAGCTTCGCCTCACCGTCCGCGCTGTCGGTGCCGCTCACGCCCAGTGCGTGAAGCGCCGCGTCCAGCAGCGCCGGATGCAGCCCGAAGGCAGCCGCCTCGGCCTCCACCGACTCCGGGAGGCGTACCTCGGCGAACACGTCCTCGCCGAGACGCCACACCGACCGCAGACCGCGGAACACCGGCCCGTAACCGAAGCCGGCATCCGCCATGCCCTCGTACAGCCCGTCAATCGCGACCGGCTCAGCCCCGACCGGCGGCCACACCGCCAGATCGAAGCCCGGCACCGCGCCTCGCTCTGCCAGCACACCAGCTGCGTGCCGCATCCACGGCCCGTCCTCCACTCGCGAATGCAGTGCCAGCGCCCGACGGCCCTCACCGTCACCGGCGCCCACCGACAGCCGTAGCTGCACGCCACCGTGCTCCGGCAGCAACAGCGGCGCCTCAAGTGTCAGATCCTCCAGGACCTCACACCCGACCAGCTCACCCGCACGCACCGCCAACTCGACGAAGGCCGTACCCGGCAGCAACACCGAACCCATCACCGCGTGATCCGCCAGCCACGGATGCGTCGTCAGCGACAGACGCCCGGTGAACACCACCCCATCCGAATCCGGCAGCTCGACCGCCGCACCCAGCAACGGATGATCCGCCGCACCGAGACCGAATCCTGTGGCATCGCCGGGGCCGGCCTGTGCGCCGCCCGACTCGAGCCAGAACCACTCGCGCTGGAAGGCGTAGGTGGGCAGTTCGACCTGCCGACTGCCGGTCGGCGCGAAGTACGCCTCCCAGTCCACGGTGACTCCGGCGGTGTAGGCCTGGGCCAGGGCAGCGGTCAGGGTGCCGACCTCGGGCCGGCCGCCGCGCAGTGCCGGGGCGAAGGAGGCCCCGTCCTCGGTCAGGCAGTCCTGGGCCATGGCGGACAGGACGCCGTCGGGGCCGAGTTCGAGGTAGGTGGTGACGCCTGCGGCCTCCAGGGTGCGGACACCGTCCAGGAAACGGACGGCTTCACGGACGTGGCGCACCCAGAACTCGGGCGAGGACATCTCGTCCGTGACGACCGCACCGGTCAGGTTCGAGACGACCGCAATACGCGGTGTCTCGAACGACAGCCCGGCAACGACCTCGCGGAACGCGTCGAGCATGCCGTCCATGTGCGGCGAGTGGAACGCGTGGCTGACCGTCAGACGCTTGGACTTCCGGTCACTGAAGGACTCCACGATCGCGACCGCGGCATCCTCGTCGCCCGCGATGACGACTGCCTGCGGGCCGTTGACGGCAGCGATGCTCACGCTTTCGTTCAGCAGCGGCAGAACCTCGTCCTCCGACGCCTGCAGCGCGATCATCACACCGCCACCCGGCAGCGCCTGCATCAACCGCCCACGCGCCTCGACCAGCTTGCACGCGTCCTCAAGCGACAACACCCCGGCAACGTGGGCGGCGGCGATCTCACCGATGGAGTGGCCCGACACAAAGTCCGGCTTCACACCCCAGGACTCCAGCAGCCGGAACAGCGCCACCTCCACCGCGAACAACGCCGGCTGCGCGAACTCCGTCCGGTCCAACGCTTCCGCGTCATCCCCGAACAGCACATCCAGACCCAGCCGCTCACGGACCGCGTCCAAGGCCTTGGCGAACACCGGGTAGGCGTCGTACAGCTCACGCCCCATCCCCAGCCGCTGACTCCCCTGCCCCGTGAACAGGAACGCCAGCTTGCCCGTGACCGAGGACGAACCCCGCACCAGGCCCGCTGCAGCGTGCCCCTCGGCGAGGGCGGCCAGGCCGCGCAGCAGCTCGTCGCGGTCCGCCGCCACGACCGCCGCACGATGCTGGAATGCGGCGCGCCTGGTGGCCAGGGAGTAGGCCACATCGGCGGTGCCGATCTCCGGGGCCTCTTCGAGGAGGTGCGTGTGCAGGCGGGCCGCCTGGTCGCGTACGGCGTCCTCGGTCTTCGCCGACAGCACGTGGGGCAGTGCGGTGGTTGCCGGAGCGGCCGGGGTCGGCCTTGCCTTCGTGATCGGGGCGAGGTCGTCGGGCGCCTGCTCGATGATCGTGTGGGCGTTGGTGCCGCTGATGCCGAAGGACGAGATGCCGGCGCGGCGCGGGCGGCCGGTCTCAGGCCACGGAACCGAGTCGGTCAGGAGGGAGACAGCGCCCTCGGACCAGTCGACGTGCGGGGTCGGCTCGTCCACGTGCAGGGTCCGCGGCAGCACGCCGTGGCGCATCGCCATGATCATCTTGATGATGCCCGCGACACCCGCCGCGGCCTGCGTGTGGCCCATGTTGGACTTGATGGAGCCGATCCACAGCGGCTGCTCGTCGCTGTGCTCCTGGCCGTAGGTGGCCAGGAGGGCCTGGGCCTCGATCGGGTCGCCCAGCGTCGTGCCGGTGCCGTGCGCCTCGACCGCGTCGATCTCGTCGCCCGACAGGCCCGCGCTCGCGAGCGCGGCGCGGATCACCCGCTGCTGCGAGGGTCCGTTCGGCGCCGTCAGACCGTTGCTCGCGCCGTCCTGGTTGATCGCCGAACCCCGCACGATCGCCAGCACCGGGTGCCCGTTGCGGCGGGCGTCCGACAGCCGCTCCACGAGCAGCATGCCCGCGCCCTCGGCCCAACTGGTGCCGTCGGCCGCGGCCGCGAAGGACTTGATGCGGCCGTCGGGGGCGAGGCCGCGCTGACGGCTGAACTCGGTGAACGTTCCCGGCGTCGCCATGACGGTCACACCACCGGCGAGCGCCATCGTGCACTCACCGTTGCGCAGCGCCTGAATCGCCCAGTGGAGCGCCACCAGCGACGACGAACACGCCGTGTCGACCGTGACCGCCGGACCCTCGAGACCGAACGCGTACGACACACGACCCGACGCGATGCTCCCGGAGTTGCCCGTACCGAGGTATCCCTCGACGCCGTCAGGCACGGAGGTGATCCGGGTGGCGTAGTCGTGGTACATGATGCCCGCGAAGACGCCGGTACGGCTGCCGCGCATGGCGGCCGGGTCGATGCCGGCGCGCTCGAACGCCTCCCAGGACGTCTCCAGCAGCAGACGCTGCTGCGGGTCCATCGCCACCGCCTCACGCGGCGAGATCCCGAAGAACGCGGGGTCGAAGCGACCCGCGTCGTGCAGGAACCCGCCCGACTGGGTGTAGCTCGTCCCGCGGCCGTCCGGGTCCGGGTCGAACAGCGCGTCCAGATCCCAACCACGGCCCTGCGGGAACACCGAGATCGCGTCACCGCCACCGACCACCAGCCGCCAGAGATCCTCGGGGGTCTCCACCCCACCCGGATAGCGACAGCTCATGCCCACGATCGCGATCGGTTCGTCGTCCAGCACCCCGGCTCGCACTGGCACCGACGCCGTACCGGTCGGCTCGACTAGACCCAGAACCTCGCTCAGCAAGAACTCCGCGAGCGCCCCGGCCGTGGGGTAGTCGAAGACCAGCGTCGCCGGCAGCCGCACACCGGCCACCGAACCCAACCGGTTCCGCAGCTCGACCGCGGTCAGCGAGTCGAAGCCGAGCTCCTTGAACGCACGATCCGCCGGCACCTCGTCAACGGAACCGTGGCCCAGAACACCCGCCACCTCACCCCGCACCACGTCCAGCACCGCAGCAGAGCGCTCGTTCTCGGCGAGTCCGGCCACCCGCTCGCGCAGGGCGGACGCGCCGGCCGCGGCACCGTGCGCGGCCGCCCGGCGGGCCGGGACGCGAACGAGCCCGCGCAGCAGGTCGGGAAGCATCCCGCTGCGCGCCTGGAGACGGAGGGCGGGCATGTCCAGCGGCAGCGGGACGAGCAGCGGCTCGGTCGTGCGCTGTGAGGCGTCGAAGAGAGCAAGGCCGGCCTCAGGGGCCAGGACGGTGATGCCGCCGCGGTTGATCCGTTCGCGATCGGTCTCCCCCAGGTACCCGCCCATGCCGCCGTCCCACAGGCCCCAGGCCAGTGACGTGGCGGCCAGGCCCTGTGCCCTGCGGTGCGCGGCCAGCGCGTCCAGGAAGACGTTCGCCGCCGCGTAGTTCGCCTGACCCGCGCCACCGAAGACACCGGCGGCGGAGGAGAACAGCACGAACGCCGACAGATCCATGTCCCGCGTCAGCTCGTGCAGGTTCCACGCCGCGTCCACCTTCGGACGCAGCACCGCCGACAGACGCTCCGCCGTCAGCGATGCGACCACGCCGTCGTCCAGGACACCAGCGGTATGCACCACCGCCGACAGCGGACGCTCCGCCGGAATGCCCTCCAGCACGGCCGCCAGGGCGTCCCGGTCGGCCACATCGCACGCCGCCCACGCCACCGACGCGCCCAGCTCAGCCAGTTCAGCGGTCAGGTCCGCAGCACCCGGGGCGTCCTCGCCACGGCGGCCGACCAGCAGCAGATCCCGCACCCCGTACGCGGATACCAGATGACGCGCGAACAGACCGCCCAGCGCACCACTGGCACCCGTCACCAACACCGTGCCCTGCGCGTCCAGCCCACGCACGGTGTCGTCGCCCGCCACGGCGGCGGCCAGCCGCGGCACGCGGAGCGTGTCCCCGCGTACGGCGAGCTGGGCCTCGGCGGTCGCCAGCGCCTTGGACAGCACGTCCCCGGAGAGCGAGTCGTTGTCCTCGTCGACGTCGATCAGGCCGAACCGGCCCGGGTTCTCCGACTGCGCCGATCGCACCAGGCCCCACAGTGAGGCGTGCGCGAGGTCCGCCACGTCCTCGCCCGGCAGGGCCGCGACCGCGCCGCGCGTCAGGAACACCAGACGCGAGTCGGCGAACCGCTCGTCGCCCAGCCATTCCTTCACGAGGTCCAGAGCCCGCTGCGAGGCGGTGTGCACGGAATCCGCGACGTCCCCCGTCGGCTCGTC
The DNA here is from genome assembly GCF_040630935.1 of Streptomyces sp. NPDC005722. Taxonomy (NCBI): domain Bacteria; kingdom Bacillati; phylum Actinomycetota; class Actinomycetes; order Kitasatosporales; family Streptomycetaceae; genus Streptomyces; species Streptomyces sp. NPDC005722. The sequence goes on along the minus strand of NZ_JBEXYN010000019.1, from coordinate 53,167 downwards.
CGTCACGCACGGTACGACCAGCACCGCCGGGACGGTCCCGCCCTCGGCGGCCACGCCGCGCAGCGCCGCCAGATCCGCGAACGCCTGGGATCCGGCGCCCAGCAGCATCCAGTCGTCGGCCTCGGGGCCGGTGGTCTCGGCGGTCCGGAGCTCGGGCCAGTCCACGCGGAACAGCGCGTCGCGAGTGGCGTCCTGGGCCGTGCTCAGCTGGTCGCGGCTCACGCCGCGCAGAGCGAGGCCGGCCACGGTCGCCACCGGTGCACCGGTGGCGTCGGCGATCTGCAGGGCGACCTCGTCGCCGTGGACGGGGGTGAACCTCACGCGCAGCGCGGACGCGCCGACGGCGTGCACGGTCACGCCCTGCCAGGAGAACGGCAGCTTGGCCTCACCGTCCGCGCGGTCGGTACCGCTCACGCCCAGCGCGTGCAGCGCCGCGTCCAGCAGCGCCGGATGCAACCCGAACGCCCCCGCCTCGGCCTCCGCCGACTCCGGCAGCCGCACCTCGGCGAACACGTCCTCACCCAGACGCCACACCGACCGCAGACCCTGGAACACCGGCCCGTACCCGAACCCGGCACCCGCCAGACCCTCGTACAGACCGTCAACGGCAACCGGCTCCGCGCCGACCGGCGGCCACACCGCCAGATCGAACGCCGGCACCGCACCCCGCCCGGCCAGCGACCCGGTCGCATGCCGGACCCACGGTCCGTCCTCCACTCGCGAATGCAGGACGAGCGCACGACGATCCTGACCATCGGCGGCACCCACCGACAGACGCAGCTGCACGCCACCGTGCTCCGGCAGCACCAGCGGCGCCTCAAGCGTCAGATCCTCCAGGACCTCACACCCGACCAGCTCACCCGCACGCACCGCCAACTCGACGAAGGCGGTGCCCGGCAGGAGCACCGAGCCCATGACCGCGTGGTCCGCGAGCCACGGGTGCGTCGTCAGCGACAGGCGCCCGGTGAACACCACCCCGTCCGAGTCCGGCAGCTCGACCGCCGCACCCAGCAGCGGATGATCCGCCGCCCCAAGACCGGCCGACGCGACGTCGCCCTGCGAACGACCCGCGTCCAGCCAGTAGACGGAACGCTGGAAGGCGTAGGTCGGCAGGTCGACGCGCTGGGGGCGGTCGGGGACGAAGTACGCCTGCCAGTCGACGGGTACACCGCGCACGTGGGCGGTCGCGACCGCCGTGAGCAGCGTCTCGGCCTCCGGTCGGCCGTTCCTCAGGGCCGGGGCGAAGGCGGCGCTCTCGCCGGTCAGGCACTCCTGCGCCATCGCTGACAGGACGCCGTCGGGCCCGAGTTCGAGGTATGTGGTGACGCCGGCCGCCTCCAGGGCGCGGACGCCGTCCAGGAAGCGCACGGCCTCCCGCACGTGCCGCACCCAGAACTCCGCCGACGCCATCTCGTCCGTGACGATGGCACCGGTCAGGTTCGAGACCACAGGGATGCGCGGAGCCTCGAAGGAAAGCCCCGCCACGACCTCGCGGAACGCGTCCAGCATCCCGTCCATGTGCGGGGAGTGGAACGCATGGCTGACCGTCAGCCGCTTCGACTTCCGGTCACCGAAGGACTCCACGATCGCGACCGCGGCATCCTCGTCACCCGCGATCACCACCGACGAAGGCCCGTTGACCGCTGCGATGCTCACCCGGTCGGTCAGCAGCGGCAGGACCGCGTCCTCCGACGCCTGCACCGCGATCATCACGCCACCGGAAGGCAGCGCCTGCATCAGCCGACCACGAGCCGCGACCAACGTGCACGCGTCCTCGAGCGTCAGCACCCCGGCCACATGGGCGGCAGCGATCTCACCCACGGAGTGACCGGACACGAAGTCCGGCTTCACACCCCACGACTCCAACAGCCTGAAGAGCGCGACCTCCACCGCGAACAACGCCGGCTGCGCGAACTCCGTCCGGTCCAACGCTTCGGCGTCGTCACCGAACAGCACGTCCAGACCCAGCCGCTCACGCACCGCGTCCAACGCCCGCGCGAACACCGGATAGGCGTCGTACAGCTCACGCCCCATCCCCAGCCGCTGACTCCCCTGCCCCGTGAACAGGAACGCCAGCTTCCCGGCACCGGCGGCGCCCCGCGTCACCGACGCCGACGGGCCGTCCGCCGTCAGTGCGGCCAGGCCGCGCAGCAGCTCGTCCCGGTCCGCCGCCACGACCGCCGCGCGCTGGTCGAACAGGGCGCGGCTGGTGACGAGGGAGTGGCCGATGTCGGCGGAGCGGGCGTCGGGGTGGGCCTCGACGTGGGCGTGCAGTGCGCCTGCCTGGGCGCGCAGCGCTTCCGGCGTCCGGGCGGAGAGGAGCCACGGGAGGGTCCGCGCGGCGGGCGCGTCCCCAGCCGGGGCCACGACCGGGACCCGAACCGTGTCAGGCGCCTGCTCGATGATGGCGTGCGCGTTGGTGCCGCTCATGCCGAAGGAGGAGATGCCGGCGCGGCGCGGGCGGCCGGTGTCGGGCCAGTTCATCTGCTCGGTCAGCAGGGAGACCGCGCCCTCGGACCAGTCGACGTGCGGGCTCGGCGCGTCCACGTGCAGGGTTTCCGGCAGGACGCCGTGCTGCATCGCGAGGACCATCTTGATGATGCCCGCGACACCGGCCGCGGCCTGCGTGTGGCCGAAGTTGGACTTGATGGAGCCCAGCCACAGCGGCTGGTCATCGGTCTTGTCGCGGCCGTAGGTGGCCAGGAGCGCCTGGGCCTCGATCGGGTCGCCCAGCGTCGTGCCGGTGCCGTGCGCCTCCACCGCGTCGACGTCCGCGGCCGTCAGGCCGGCGTTGGCGAGGGCGGCGCGGATCACCCGCTGCTGGGACGGGCCGTTCGGGGCGGTGAGGCCGTTGCTGGCGCCGTCCTGGTTGACCGCCGAGCCCCGCACCACCGCGAGCACCGGGTGGCCGTTGCGGCGGGCGTCGGACAGCCGCTCCACGAGCAGCATGCCCGCGCCTTCGCCCCACGCGGTGCCGTCGGCGGCGGCCGCGAAGGGCTTGCAGCGGCCGTCGGCGGCGAGGCCGCGCTGGCGGCTGAACTCGGTGAAGACGTCGGGGGTGGTGATGATGGTGACGCCGCCCGCGAGGGCGAGCGTGCACTCGCCGTTGCGCAGGGCCTGCGCAGCGAGGTGCAGGGCGACCAGCGACGAGGAGCACGCGGTGTCGACGGTGACGGCCGGGCCCTCGAAGCCGAAGGTGTACGAGACGCGGCCGGAGGCGATGCTGCTGGAGCCGCCCGTGCCGAGGTAGCCTTCGACGCCTTCGGGGACCGTGTTCAGCCGCGAGACGTAGTCGTTGTGCATCTGACCGACGAACACGCCGACCTGGCGGCCGCGCAGGTCGCCCGGGTCGATGCCGGCCCGCTCGAACGCCTCCCAGGACGTCTCCAGGAGCAGCCGCTGCTGCGGGTCCATGGCCAGGGCCTCGCGCGGGTTGATCCCGAAGAACGCGGGGTCGAAGTGGTGGGCGTCGTAGAAGAAGCCGCCTTCGCGGGCGTAGGAGGTGCCGGGGCTGTCGGGGTCGGGGTTGTAGAGGCCGTCGAGGTCCCAGCCGCGGTCGGTGGGGAGGTGGCCGATGCCGTCGCGACCGTCGGCGAGCAGGCTCCAGAGGTCCTCGGGGGTGCGGACGTCGCCGGGGAAGCGGCAGCTCATGGCGACGATCGCGATGGGCTCGTCGGCCTCGGCGGCGTGCGCGGCCCGGCCGGGGACGGCGGCGGCCGCTGCGGCAACCGCCGCCTGCGAGCCGAGGAGTTCGTCCTTGAGGTAGCCGGCGAGGACCGTCGGCGTCGGGTAGTCGAAGACGAGGGTGGCGGGCAGGCGGATGCCGGCGGTGGCGCCGAGCCGGTTGCGGAACTCGACGGCCGTCAGCGAGTCGAAGCCGAGGTCCTTGAAGGCGCGGGTGGGTTCGACGGCGTCCGGGGTGGCGTGGCCCAGGACGGCGGCGACCTGGCCGCGGACGAGGTCGAGCAGGAGGGCGTCGCGTTCGTCCTCGGGCAGGCGGACGAGCCGGTCGACGAGCGGCGTCCCGCCGCCTGCCGCGGGTGCCCCGGCGGCGGCGCGGCGGGTCGTGGTGCGGACCAGGCCACGCAGGAGGTGGGGCACCATGCTGGCGTCGGCCCGGCGCAGCGGCGCGAGGTCGAGGTGCATGGGGACGAGGAGGGCGTCGCCGGTGCCGCGGGCGGTGTCGAGGAGGGCCAGGCCCTCGTCGGAGGACAGGCCGAGGACCCCGGAGCGGGTCATGCGGTCCTTGTCGGCGGTGTCGAGTTCGCCGGTCATGCCGCTGGCCTCGGCCCACAGGCCCCACGCGAGGGAGGTTCCGGCGAGGCCGTGGGCCTGCCGGTGGCGGGCGAGGGCGTCGAGGAAGGCGTTGGCGGCGGCGTAGTTGGCCTGGCCGGCGCCGCCGAAGGTGCCGGCGGCGGACGAGAAGAGGACGAAGTCGGCGAGGTCGAGGTGCCGGGTGAGCTCGTGCAGGTGGAGCGCCGCGTCGGCCTTGGGCCGCAGGACGGTGTCGAGGCGCTGCGGGGTGAGGGAGTCCAGGACGCCGTCGTCGAGGACGCCCGCGGTGTGCACGACGGCGGTCAGCGGACGGTCTGCGGGGACGGTCGCCAGCAGCGCGGCCAGCGCCTCGCGGTCGGCGGTGTCGCAGGCGGCGACGGTGACCTCGGCGCCCAGGGCGCGCAGTTCGTCCGCGAGTTCGCGGGCGCCGGCGGCGGATTCGCCGCGGCGGCTGGTGAGCAGCAGGTGGCGGGCGCCGCGCGCGGTGACGGCGTGCCGGGCGACGAGCGCGCCCAGCGTACCGGTGCCGCCGGTGATGAGGACGGTGCCCTCGGGGTCCCAGCCGGTGGGCAGGGTCAGCACGATCTTGCCGACGTGGCGCGCCTGGCTGAGGTAGCGGAAGGCCTCGGGAGCCTGGCGCAGGTCCCAGGCGGAGACCGGGACCGGCCGCAGGGCGCCCGCGTCAAAGAGGGCCAGCAACTCGGTGAGCATCTCCTGGATGCGGTCGAGGCCGGCCTCGGTCAGGTCGAAGGCCTGGTAGGCGACGCCGGGGTGGGCGGCGGCGACGTCCTGCGGCTCACGGACGTCGGTCTTGCCCATCTCCACGAAACGTCCGCCGCGCGGCAGCAGCCGCAACGAAGCATCCACGAACTCCCGCGCCAGGGAGTCCAGAACGACGTCGACACCCCGCCCACCGGTCGCGGCGCGGAAGGCGTCCTCGAAGTCGAGGGTGCGGGAGGAGGCGATGCGGTCGTCGGTGAGGCCGAGTCCGCGCAGGGTGTCCCACTTGCCGGGGCTGGCGGTGGCGTAGACGTCGGCGCCCCAGTGACGGGCGAGCTGGACGGCGGCCATGCCGACGCCGCCCGCGGCCGCCTGGATGAGGACGGACTCGCCGCCGCGCAAACCGGCGAGGTCGTGGAGCGCGTAGTACGCCGTCATGAAGACGATCGGCACCGACGCCGCCTCGGCGAAGGTCCAGCCGTCCGGCATCGGGGCGACCATGCGCCGGTCGACGACGGCCAACGGGCCGAACGCGCCGGGCAGCATGCCCATCACGCGGTCGCCCGGGGCGAGGTCGGTGACGCCGGGGCCGGTCTCCACGACGAGGCCGGCGCCCTCGCTGCCCATGAGGCCCGGGTCGCCCGGGTACATGCCGAGGGCGTTGAGGACGTCACGGAAGTTGAGGCCGGCGGCGCGGACGGCGACGCGGACCTGGCCGGGCTCCAGCGGTGCCTCGGACTCGGGGCTGGGCAGCAGGGTGAGGTTGTCCAGGGTGCCCTTGTCCTGGATGTCCATGCGCCAGGCGGTGGTGTCCGCGGGCGGGGTCAGCGCCGTCGTGGCGGGGACCCGGGCCAGCCGGGGCGCGTGAACGGTGCCGCGGCGGACGGCGAGTTGGGGCTCGCCGCTGGCCAGGGCGGCCGCGAGCGCCTGCGCGGAAGCGGGGTCGCCGTCGAGGTCGACGAGGACGAACCGGTCGGGGTTCTCGGACTGTGCGGTGCGGACCAGGCCCCACACGGCCGTGTGGGCCAGGTCGGCGACGTCCCAGTCGCTCTGGGTGGCGACGGCGCCCCGGGTGACGAGCACCAGGCGGGAGGCGGCGAGCCGGTCGTCGGCGAGCCAGTCCTTGACGAGGACCAGTGCCCGGTGTGCAGCGGTGTGCACGGAGTCCGCAAGGGCGTCGGGGGCCGTATCGCGGGCGAGGTGGGCGAGGACGTACGCGGGCGCGGGGGCACCGGCCGCCTCGATGGCGGCGGTGAGGGCGTCCAGGCCGCTGTGGGCGGTGGTGTCGACGCCGGGGACGTCCAGCGCGTCGGGCCCGACGCAGGCCCACGGCGCGCCGGCGGCGGGGGCGTCGGCGGGCAGGGGCAGGGTGGCCCAGTCGACGCGGTACAAGGACTCGTGGTGGGCGGAACGCGGGCCGCCGCCGATCTGGCCTGCGGCGACCGGCCGCACCATGAGGCTGCCGACGGTGGCGACGGGTGCGCCGGTGGTGTCGGCGATGCGCAGGGAGAGGGTGTCCTCGCCGCCGCTGGTGAGGTGGACGCGCAGTGCGGAGGCGCCGGCGGCGTACAGGGACACCTGCCGCCAGGAGAAGGGCAGCCGGCCGGGACGCTCGCCCTCGGGGGCGGGCTGGACGAAGGTGCCGTGCAGGGCGGCGTCGAGCAGTGCCGGGTGCAGGCCGAAGCGGGCGGCCTCGCCCTGCTGGTCGTCGGGCAGGGCGACTTCGGCGTAGACGTCGTCACCGGACACCCAGGCGGCGCGCAGGCCCTGGAAGAGCGGGCCGTAGGCGAAGCCGCCCTGGCCGAGGTGCTCGTACAGCCCGTCCACGCCGACGGCTTCGGCGCCCGGTGGCGGCCAGGCGGTGAGGTCGAAGGCGGGGGCGGGTGCTCCGCCGGAGAGCAGGCCGGTGGCGTGCCGGGTCCACGGCTCGTCGGCGGGGGCGTCGTGGTCGGTGGACCAGACGTCCAGGGCGCGGCGGCCGGTCGCGTCGGGGGCGCCGACGGCGATCTGGAGGCGGACGACGGCGCCGGGCGCGAGGACGAGTGGAGCTTCGAGGGTGAGTTCTTCCAGCAGGTCGCAGCCGGCCTGGTCGCCCGCGCGGACGGCGAGTTCGACGAAGGCGGTGCCGGGCAGGAGGACGGAGCCCATGACGGCGTGGTCGGCGAGCCAGGGGTGGGTGTCGAGGGAGAGGCGTCCGGTGAGCAGGAAACCTTCGCCGTCGGCGAGGGCGACGGCGGCACCGAGCAGCGGGTGGTGGGCGGCGCCCAGACCGGCGGATTCGACGTCGCCGACGAATCCGGCCGGCGTCTCCAGCCAGAACCGTTCCCGCTGGAAGGCGTAGGTGGGCAGGTCGACGCGCTGCGCGCCGGTCCCGGCGAAGTACGCCTGCCAGTCGACCGCGATGCCCCGGGTGTGCGCGGCGGCCAGCGCCTCGGTCAGGGCCTCGGCCTCGCCGCGGTCGCGGCGCAGGGCGGGCAGGAAGACGGGGGCGTCGGCGGGGTCGGCGGTCTCGGGGAGGCAGTCGCGGCCGAGGCCGGACAGCACGCCCTGGGGCCCGAGTTCGAGGTAGGTGGTGACGTGTTCGGCGTCCAGGGTGCGGATGCCGTCGAGGAAGCGGACGGCCTCGCGGACGTGCGCGACCCAGTGGCCGGCGGTGCGCAGTTCGTCGCCGGCGAGCCGCCCGGTGAGGTTGGTGACGACGGGGACGGTCGCCCGGTGGTAGGTGATCGACTCGGCGACCTCGCGGAAGTCGTCGAGCATGCCGTCCATCAGCGGGGAGTGGAAGGCGTGGCTGACGGTCAGGCGCCGGGTGCGGCGGCCGCGGCGTTCGAACTCGGCGGCGATCTCCAGGGCGAGGGTTTCCTCGCCGGAGATGACGACGGCGTCGGCGGCGTTGACGGCGGCGATGCCGATCCGGTCCTCGTGGCCGGCCAGCAGCGGCAGCACCTCGTCCTCGGCGGCTGCCAGGGCGATCATGGCGCCGCCCTCGGGCAGGGCCTGCATGAGCCGCCCGCGGGCGGCGACGAGCCGGGCCGCGTCGGGGAGCGTGAGGACACCGGCGACGTGGGCGGCGGTGATCTCGCCGATGGAGTGGCCGGAGACGTAGTCGGCGCGGACGCCCCAGGACTCGACGAGCCGGTAGAGCGCGGTCTCCAGGGCGAACAGGGCGGGCTGGGTGTACGCGGTGCGGTCGAGCTCGTCGCCGTCGGACGCGAACAGCACGTCCTTCAGGGGGTGTTCGAGGTGCGGGGCGAACTCCTCGCACACCGCGTGCAGTGCGGCGGCGAACACGGCGTGGGTGTCGTACAGTTCGCGGCCCATGCCGGGGCGCTGGCTGCCCTGTCCGGTGAACAGGATCGCGGTCCTGCCGTCGGCGGCGGTGTGCCGGACGACATGGGCGCCGTCCTGGTCCCCGGCGAGCGCGGCGAGGCCGGCGAGCAGCCCGGCGCGGTCGTGGGCGACCACGGCGGCCCGGCGGTCCAGGGCGGTGCGGGTGGTGGCCAGCGACAGCGCCACATCGGCGGGGGCGGCCTCGGGCCGCTCGGCGAGGTGGGCGGCCAGGCGGGCGGCCTGGGCGCGCAGCGCGGCGGGGGTGCGGCCGGACAGCACGAAGGGCAGCGGGACGGCCGCCGGGGCCGGGCCGGTGATGACGTCCCCTGCCTCGGCGGGGGGCTCCTCGATGATGACGTGCGCGTTGGTGCCGCTGACGCCGAAGGAGGAGATGCCCGCGCGGCGGGGGCGGTCCGTCGCCGGCCAGGACTCGGCCTCCGTCAGCAGGGAGACGGCGCCCGCGGACCAGTCGATGTGCGGGGACGGCTCGCCGATGTGCAGGGACTGCGGCAGGACGCCGTGCCGCATCGCGAGGATCATCTTGATGATGCCGGCGGCGCCGGCGGCGGCCTGGGTGTGGCCGATGTTGGACTTGATGGAGCCCAGGCGCAGCGGCTGGTCCGCGGCGCGGCCCTGGCCGTAGGTGGCGAGCAGCGCCTGCGCCTCGATGGGGTCGCCCAGCGTGGTGCCGGTGCCGTGCGCCTCGACGGCGTCGACGTCGGCGGTCGTCAGGCCCGCGCCGGCCAGGGCGGCGCGGATGACGCGCTGCTGGGAGGGGCCGTTGGGCGCGGTCAGGCCGTTGCTGGCGCCGTCCTGGTTGACGGCGGTGCCGCGGACGACGGCGAGGACGCGGTGGCCGTTGCGGCGGGCGTCGGAGAGCCGTTCGACGAGGAGCATGCCGGCGCCCTCGGCCCAGCCGGTGCCGTCGGCGTCGGCGGAGAAGGACTTGCAGCGGCCGTTGGTGGACAGGCCGCGCTGGCGGCTGAAGTCGATGAAGGTGTCGGGGGTCGACATGACCGTGACACCGCCCGCGAGGGCCATGTCGCACTCGCCGCTGCGCAGCGCCTGGACGGCCAGGTGCAGGGCGACCAGCGAGGAGGAGCACGCGGTGTCGACGGTGACGGCCGGGCCCTCCAGGCCGAGGGTGTAGGAGACGCGGCCGGAGGCGACGCTGCCCGCGGTGCCGGTGCCGAGGTAGCCCTCCAGGCCCTCGGGAAGCGCGGCCAGCCGGGTCAGGTAGTCGTGGTACATCACGCCGGCGTAGACGCCGGTGCGGCTGCCGCGCATCGAGGTGGGGTCGATGCCGGCGCGCTCGAAGGCCTCCCAGGACGTCTCCAGCAGCAGCCGCTGGTGGGGGTCCATGGCGAGGGCTTCGCGCGGGTTGATGCCGAAGAAGTCCGGGTCGAAGTCGGCGGCGTCGTGGAGGAAGCCGCCCTCGCGGGTGTAGCTGGTGCCGGCCCGTCCGGGGTCGGCGTCGTAGAGCGCGGCGAGGTTCCAGCCGCGGTCGGTGGGGAACGGGGTGATGGCGTCGACCGAGCCGGCGACGAGCTGCCACAGCTCGTCGGGGGTGGTGACGCCGCCCGGGTAGCGGCAGCTCATGCCGACGATGGCGATAGGGTCGTCGTCGGTCGCGGTGACGGTGGTGACGGCCTTGACGGGGGCGGAGTCGGCGTCGTCGCCGAGGAGTTCGGTGCGCAGGAACGCGACGAGCGCGTTCGGCGTCGGGTAGTCGAAGACGAGGGTGGCGGGCAGGCGCACGCCGGTCGCCGAGCCGAGGCGGTTGCGCAGCTCGACGGCGGTCAGCGAGTCGAAGCCGAGTTCCTTGAAGGCGCGGGCCGGGTCGACGGCCTCGGGGCCGGGGAAGCCGAGGACGGCGGCGACCTGGACGCGGACGGTGTCCAGCAGGAGGCGGTCGCGTTCGGCGGGGGTCAGCGGCAGGAGCCGGCCGGCGAGCCCGCCGGCCGGGGCGGCCTCGGCGGTGTCGGCGGCGCGGCGGGCCGCGGGGCGGACCAGGGCGCGCAGCAGGGCGGGCACCATGCTCGCGTCGGCCTGCCGCAGCGATGCCAGGTCCAGGTGCATGGGGACGGCGGTGGGCTCGCCGACGGCGCGGGCGGTGTCGAGCAGCGCCAGGCCCTGCTCGGAGGAGAGCGCGGCCACGCCGGCGCGGGAGATCCGCTCCAGGTCGGTGTCGGCGAGGTCGGCGGTCATGCCGCTGCGTTCGGCCCACAGGCCCCAGGCGAGCGCGGTGGCGGGCAGCCCCTCGGCGTGGCGGCGGTGGGCGAGGGCGTCGAGGAAGGCATTGGCGGCGGCGTAGTTGGCCTGGCCGGGGCCGCCGAGGGTGCCGGCGGCGGCGGAGAACAGGACGAACGCGGCGAGGTCGCCGTCGCGGGTCAGTTCGTGGAGGTGCACGGCGGCGTCGACCTTGGCGGGCAGGACGCGGTCGACGCGCTCGGGGGTGAGCGCTTCGAGGATGCCGTCGTCGAGGACGCCCGCTGTGTGCACGACGGCGGTCAGCGGACGGTCGGCGGGGACGGTCGCCAGCAGCGCGGCCAGCGCGTCGCGGTCGGCGGTGTCGCAGGCGGCGAGGGCGACCTCCGCGCCCAGCTCGCGCAGGTCGGCGAGGAGTTCGGCGGCGCCGGGGGCGGCCTCGCCGCGGCGGCTGGTCAGCAGCAGCCGGCGTATGCCGTGCCGGGTGACCAGGTCGCGGGCGACGAGCCCGCCGAGGGTGCCGGTGGCGCCGGTCACGAGGGCGGTGCCGTCGGGGTCGAGGGCGGGCGCCTGCTGCTCGGGCGCGGCGGCGACCCGCGTCAGGCGGGGCACGAGGACCTTGCCGTCACGGACGGCGAGTTGGGGTTCCGCGCCGGCGAGGGCGAGCGCGCCGGGCAGGGCGCGCAGGGACTCCTCGCGTCCGTCCAGGTCGGCCAGGACGAAGCGGTCGGGGTGCTCGGACTGGGCGGAGCGCAGCATGCCCCACAGCGGGGCGTGGGCGAGGTCGGCGACGTCGGCGGCGGCCGTGGTGGCGACCGCGCCGCGGGTGACGAACACCAGGCGGGAGGCGGCGAAGCGGTCGTCGGCGAGCCAGGCCTGGGCGAGCGCGAGGGCGTCGTGCAGGGCGGTGCGGACGGCGCCCGGCAGGTCGGCGTCGAGGGAGGTCTCGCCGCCGTCGCCGAAGGGCACGACGACGGCCTGCGGGACGGGTCCGCCGGCCGTCAGGGCGGCGCCGAGCGCGTCGAGGCCGGCGTGGACCGCCGCGGTGGGCAGGGCGCCGGTGAACGCGCCGCCCGCCTCGCCCAGCACGGCCCACTGGCCGGCGGCGACGGTGGTGGCGGCGGGCGCCGGGACGCCCGTCCACTCGACGCGGAACAGCGACTCGTGGAAGGCGGTGCGCGCGGCGTGCACCTGCTCGGGCGAGACCGGCCGCAGCAGCAGCCCGTCCACGGAGGCGACGGGGGCGCCGGTCTCGTCGGCGAGGGTGACGGAGACGGTGTCGTTGCCCGCGGGCGCGAGGCGGACCCGCAGGGCGCGGGCGCCGACGGCGTGGAGGGCGACACCGCTCCAGGAGAACGGGAGCCTGCCGTGCTCGGTGTCCTCCAGGAGCGAGCCGATGCCGACGGCGTGCAGGGCGGCGTCGAGGAGCGCGGGGTGGACGCCGAACAGGCCGGCCTCGGCGTGCGCCTGCTGCGGCAGGCGGACCTCGGCGAACACCTCGTCGCCGCGCTGCCAGGCCGCGGTCAGGCCCTGGAAGACGGGTCCGTAGGCGAAACCGGACTCCGTCAGCCAGTCGTACAGGCCGTCGACGACGACCTCGTCGGCGCCCGCGGGCGGCCACTCGGCGAGGTCGTCGGCGGACGGGGTGGCGCCCGGCGCGGCGGGGGCGAGGACACCGGTGGCGTGGCGGGTCCAGGCGCCCTCGCCCCAGGTGTCGTCCGCCGCGTCCTCGGGACGCGAGTGCAGGGTCAGCGCGCGGCGTCCCTCGGCGTCGGGCGCGCCGACGGCGAGCTGGATCTGCACGCCGCCGTGCGGGGGCAGCACGAGCGGCGCTTCCAGGGTGAGTTCGTCCAGCAGGGGGCAGCCGGTGTGGTCGCCGGCCTGGAGGGCGAGTTCCACCATGGCCGTGCCGGGCAGCAGCACGGTGTCCATCACCGTGTGGTCGGCGAGCCAGGGGTGGGTGGCGAGCGAGAGCCGGCCGGTGAAGAGGTGGCCGTCGCCGCCGGCCAGGGCGATGGCCGCGCCCAGCAGCGGGTGGTCGGCGGAGCCGATGCCGACAGCCGTGACGTCGCCCGCCCAGGCGGTGGGCTGCTCGGGCCAGAACAGCTCGCGCTGGAAGGCGTACGTGGGCAGGTCCACGCGGCCGCCGCCGCGGCCGGCGAACACGGCCCGCCAGTCGACGGGGACACCGTGGACGTGGGCCTGCGCGACCGCGCCGGCCAGGGCGGCCGGTTCGGCGCGGTCGGCGCGCAGCACGGGCACGAACAGGGCGCCCGGGTCGTCGACGCACTCCTGGGCGAGGGCGGTCAGCACGCCGCCGGGGCCCACCTCGACGAAGGCGGTGACGCCCTGCGCGGCCAGCCGGCGCACGCCGTCGTGGAAGCGGACGGCCTCGCGGACGTGGCGGACCCAGTAGTCGGCGGTGCCGATCTCGTCGGCGGTGACGGAGGCGCCGGTGAGGTTGGAGACGATCGGGATGACCGGCGGCCGGTAGTCAATGGTCCCGGCGATGTCGCGGAACGCCTCCAGCATGCCGTCCATCAGCGGGGAGTGGAAGGCGTGGCTGACCGTCAGGCGCTTGGTCCTGCGGCCCTGGGCGCGCAGTTCCTCGGCGATCGCCTCGGCGGCGTCCTCCTCGCCGGAGACGACGACGGAGCGCGGGCCGTTGACGGCGGCGATGCCGACCCGGCCGGTGAGCAGCGGCGTCACTTCCTCCTCTGCGGCCTCGACGGCGATCATGGCGCCGCCGGTGGGCAGCGCCTGCATCAGCCGGCCGCGGGCGGCGACCAGGCGGGCCGCGTCGGGCAGGGTGAGGACGCCGGAGACGTGGGCGGCGGTCAGTTCGCCGATGGAGTGGCCGATGAGGAAGTCGGGCGCCACGCCCCACTGTTCGAGCTGACGGAAGAGGGCGACCTCGACCGCGAACAGCGCGGTCTGCGCGTAGGCGGTCTGGTCGAGCAGGGCGGCGCGCGGGCTGTCCTGCGGCGCGAACAGCACGTCGTACAGGGGGATGTCGAGGTGCGGGTCGAGTGCGTCGCGGACCTCGTCCAGGGCGCGGGCGAAGCCCGGGTGGGTCGCGTACAGGTCGCGGCCCATGCCGGGGCGCTGGCTGCCCTGTCCGGTGAAGAGGAACGCGGTCTTGCCCTCGCCCGCCGTGCCGAGGACGGCCTCCGCGGGCTGTTCGGTGCGGTCGGCGTCCGCCAGCAGGTCGAGGCCGGCGAGCAGCGCGTCGCGGTCGGCGGAGAACAGCACCGCCCGGCGGTCCAGGGCGGCGCGGCTGGTGGCGAGCGAGAACCCGAGGTCGGTCAGGCCTGCGGCGTCGGCGGCCAGTTCGGGGTGGGTGCGCAGGTGGGCGGCGAGGCGCTCCGCCTGCGCGCGCAGGGCGGTGTCGCCGTGGCCGGACAGCATCAGCGGCACCGGGCCGTCGGCGCCCTGCACGGCCTCGGCCGCGGGGGCGGCCTCCTCGGCGGAGGGCTCCTGCGGCTCGTCGGCGCTCGGGGCCTCTTCGATGACGGTGTGGGCGTTGGTGCCGCTGACGCCGAAGGAGGAGATGCCGGCGCGACGCGGCTGCCCGGTCGCGGGCCACGGCACCGACTCGGTGAGCAGGGCGACGTCGCCGGAGGTCCAGTCGACGTTGGCGGAAGGCGCGTCGATGTGGAGCGACTTGGGCAGGACGCCGTGCCGGATCGCCTGCACCATCTTGATGATGCCCGCGACACCGGCGGCGGCCTGCGTGTGGCCGATGTTGGACTTGACCGAGCCCAGCCACAGCGGGCGCCCGTCGGGACGGTTCTGGCCGTAGGTGGCGAGGATCGCCTGCGCCTCGATGGGGTCGCCGAGGGTGGTGCCGGTGCCGTGCGCCTCGACGACGTCGACCTGCGCGGGGCTGAGCCCGGCGTTGGTCAGCGCCTGGCGGATGACGCGCTGCTGGGACGGGCCGTTGGGGGCGGTGAGGCCGTTGCTGGCGCCGTCCTGGTTGATGGCGGAGCCGCGGACGATCGCCAGCACGGGGTGGCCGTTGCGGCGGGCGTCGGAGAGCCGCTCGACGAGCAGCATGCCGACGCCCTCGCCCCAGCCCGTGCCGTCGGCGCCCTCGGCGAACGGCTTGCAGCGGCCGTCGGGGGCGAGCCCGCGCTGCCGGCTGAACTGGATGAAGGCACGCGGGCTCGACATGACGGTGACGCCGCCCGCGAGGGCGATCGTGCACTCGTCGTTGCGCAGCGCCTGCACGGCCAGGTGCAGCGCGACGAGCGAGGCCGAGCAGGCGGTGTCGACGGTGACCGCCGGGCCCTCAAGGCCGAAGGTGTACGACAGGCGGCCGGAGATGACGCTGGCCGCGTTGCCGGTCATCAGGTATCCCTCGACGCCCTTGGGGACGTCGTGCAGCATCTCGGGATAGTCCTGGCCGTTGGTGCCGATGAAGACACCGGCCTTGCTGCCGCGCAGGGTGCCCGGGTCGACCCCGGCCCGCTCGAAGGTCTCCCAGGCGGTCTCCAGCAGCAGGCGCTGCTGGGGGTCCATGCCGAGGGTCTCGCGAGGGCTGATCCCGAAGAACGCGGCGTCGAACTCCCCGACGCCGTTGAGGAATCCGCCCTCGCGGGTGTAGCTGGTGCCTTCCTGGTCGGGGTCGGCGTCGTACAGCGAGTCGATGTCCCAGCCGCGGTCGGACGGGAAGTCGGTGATGGCGTCGCGGCCCTGGGCGACCAGGTCCCACAGGCCCTCCGGCGACGTGATGCCGCCGGGGAACCTGCAGCTCATGCCGACGATCGCGATCGGCTCCGGCTCCGCCGACTCGACCTCGCGGAGCCGCTGCCGGGTCTGGTGCAGATCGGCCGTCACCCGCTTCAGGTAGCCGAGGATCTTGTCCTGATCTGCCATTGGAACCTCACCCATGCTTCTCGTCACACCTTCGCGCTGCTGCTGCCTGCTGCGTGCTGCCTGCTGTCCGCCTGCTTAAATCCCGAGCTCCTTGTCGATGAAGGCGAAGAGCTCGTCGGGCGTGGCCTCTTGGAGCTTTTCTGTGACGGCCTCGCCACGGGAATCGGTGTGCGGTTCACCCCACTTCGCCAGGAGGGCCTGCAGACGCAGCGCGATGCCGGTACGGGTCGGGGTGTCCGCGGCGTCCGGGTCGAGCACGGACAGCGCGGACTCGAGCTTGTCGAGTTCCGCCAAGCCGGGGGCGGCGCCGGGGCCGCCGTCCGGGACGATCTCACCGAGCAGGAAGTCGGCCAGGACCGCCGGGTTCGGATGGTCGAAGACGAGGGTGGCCGGGAGCCGCAGCCCGGTCGCGGCGTTCAGCCGGTTGCGCAGCTCCAGCGCGATGAGGGAGTCGAAGCCGAGCTCCTTGAACGCGCGCTGCGCGCCGACCTCGTCGGTGGTCGGGTGGCCGAGGGCCGCGGCCGCGTGGGTACGGACCAGCTCGGCCACGGCCAGGCCCTGTTCGGCCCGCGGCATGACCTCCAGGCGGCGGCGCAGGGCCTCCGCCGGGGAGAGCCCGGCACCGGCCGGATCGCCGTCCGCACCGCCGGAACGCGCCGCCTCCGCCAGCCGCCGCACCGCGGGCAGGTCGGCCAGGAACGGGCTCGGCCGCACGGCGGTGTGTCCGGGCGCGAACCGCTCCCACTGGACGTCGGCCACCGCGACGGTCACGTCGCCCAGGTCGAGGGCCTGCTGGAGCGCGCGGATCGCGGAACCGGGCGCCATCGCGGGCACGCCGCCGCGGTCGAGGCGTTCGCCGATCGCGCCGCCCGCCGCCAGTCCGCTGTCGCCCCAGCGGCCCCACGCCACGGAGGTCGCGGCCAGCCCCTCGGCGTGCCGCTGCTCCGCGAGGGCGTCCAGATAGGCGTTGGCCGCCGCGTAGTTGCCCTGCCCGCCGTCGCCGAGCGTGCCGGCGACTCCGGAGAAGAGCACGAACGCG
Organism: Streptomyces sp. NPDC005722; assembly: GCF_040630935.1. Classification (NCBI taxonomy): domain Bacteria; kingdom Bacillati; phylum Actinomycetota; class Actinomycetes; order Kitasatosporales; family Streptomycetaceae; genus Streptomyces; species Streptomyces sp. NPDC005722. The sequence continues at coordinate 36,717 of NZ_JBEXYN010000019.1, read as the reverse complement.
GAGAGGTCCAGGTCGCGGGTGAGCTCGTGCAGGGCGAGCGCCGCCTCCGCCTTGGGGGCGAGGACGGTCGCGAAGCGTTCCGGCGTGAGCGCGTCGATGACACCGTCGTCGAGCACACCGGCGGTGTGGACGACGGCGGTCAGGGGGCGGTCGGCGGGGACGGCCCCGAGGAGCGCGGTGAGGGCGTCCCGGTCGGCGACGTCGCAGGCCGCGACGGTCACCTCGGCGCCCAGCGCGGTCAGTTCGTCGCGCAGCTCTGCGGCGCCGGGGGCGTCGATGCCCCGGCGGCCGGCCAGCACCAGATGCTCGGCGCCGTTCGCCGCGAGCCAGCGGGACACGTGAGCGCCCAGCGCACCCGTGCCACCGGTGACCAGCACCGTGCCCTGGGGGCTCCAGGCCTTTCCGGCGGGCGCGTCGGCGGCGGGCGCGTGTGCGAGCCGGCGCGCGAAGACGCCGGAGGCCCGGACCGCGACCTCGTCCTCCGCGCCGTCGCCGGCCAGCAGGCCGGCGAGGCGGGTGAGCGTACGGTCGTCCGCGGTGTCCGTGCCGGGCAGGTCGACGAGACCGCCCCAGCGGTCGGGGTACTCCAGGGCGGCCGTCCGGCCGAAGCCCCAGACGAGTGCCTGGGCGGGATCGGTCACCCCCTCGGAGCTGCCGGTGGCGATCGCGCCGCGGGTCACGCACCACAGGGGCGCGGTGACCTCGGCGTCGCCGAGTGCCTGGACCAGGGCGGCAGTCGCCAGCAGTCCGGCGTGCTCGCGCAGCGGGGCGCTGTCGCCGCCGAGGGCGAGGAGGGAGAGGACGCCAACGGGCGCGGTGTCGTCGAGTGCGGCCTTAAGCGCTGCCGTCAGCTGCTTGCGGTCGGCCGTGCCGTGCTCGACCCGTACGACGCGCACCTGCGCCCCGCGGTCGGTCAGCGTGCGCTCGACGGCGGCCGCCCACTCCTCGTCCGCGCCGGTGAGCGTGCCGGGGACGGCGAGCAGCCACGTGCCGGTCAGGCGGGCGGAGGCGGGCTCGGGCACCGGCTTCCACGTGACGCGGTAGCGCCAGCCGTCGACGGTGGACTGCTCACGGCTCTGCCGGCGCCACGACGACAGCGCCGGAAGCAGCGCGGTCAGCGGCTGGTCGGCGTCGACGGCGAGTTCAGAGGTGATCGTGTCGAGGTCCTCGCGTTCGACGGCCGCCCAGAAACGGGCGTCGATCTCGCTCTCCACCGGCGCCTCGAACGCGGGCGCAGGGGCGATCTCGGGCCAGAACCGCTGCGCCTGGAAGGCGTAGGTGGGCAGGTCCACGCGCTGCGCGCCGGTCCCGGCGAACACCGCCTGCCAGTCCACGGAGGCACCGTGGACGTAAGCCTCGCCAAGGGAGAGCCAGAACCGCTCCAGACCGCCTTCGTTCCGGCGCAGCGAGCCCAGGACGGCGGCCTCGCGACCGGCGTCCTCGACGGTCTCCTGCAGCCCGACCGTGAGGACAGGGTGGGGGCTGGACTCGACGAACACCCCGAAGCCCTGCTCCAGCAGGGTGCGTACCGCCTGCTCCAGCTCCACGGTCTGGCGCAGGTTGCGGAACCAGTACCCGGCGTTCAGCTCGGACCCGGACACCCACTCACCGGTCACCGTCGACAGGAACGGCACCTGAGCCTCACCCGGGGTGATCGGCGCCAGCAACTCGGCCAGCTCGTCGCGCAGGAGGTCGACCTGCGCGGAGTGCGACGCGTAGTCCACCGCGATCCGCCGCGCCCGAACGCCATCCGCCTCGCACGAGGCAAGCAGCTCGTCCAGGGCCTGCACTTCGCCGGAGACCACAACCGAGGACGGGCCGTTCACCGCGGCAACGGAGATCCGCTCCTCGCCCCAGGCCGCGATCCGCTCCCGGACCTGCGCGGCCGGCAGCGCCACCGACACCATGCCACCGAGACCGGCCAGCACCCGGCCGATCGCCTGACTGCGCAGAGCCACGACGCGGGCCGCGTCCTCCAGCGAGAGGATCCCGGCGACACAGGCCGCCGCGATCTCGCCTTGTGAGTGCCCGATCACCGCCGCCGGACGCACCCCCGCGGCCTTCCACACCTCCGCCAGCGACACCATCACCGCGAACAGCGCAGGCTGGACCACGTCCACGCGCTCCAGCGACGGAGCACCCTCCACACCACGCAGCACATCGACCAGCGACCAGCCGGTCAACGGCTCCAGCGCCTGAGCGCACTCCTCCATCCGGGCAGCGAACACCGCTGAAGCGTCCAACAGCCCTTCGGCCATGCCTACCCATTGCGACCCCTGTCCGGGGAAGACGAACACCGTCCTTCCCCCGATCGCAGACCCCTGCGCCAGGACCGGTGAGGTCTCCCCGGCGGCCAGGGCGGTCAGGGCTGTGACGACGTCGGCGCGCTCGCGGGCGACGAGGACCGCGCGCTGGTCCAGGGCGCCGCGGGTCGTGGCCAGGGAACCGGCCACGTCGACAAGTCGCAGGTCAGGGTGGGTGGCGAGGTGGTTCAGCAGGCGTTCGGCCTGACCCCGCAGGGCCTTCGGCGTCCGCGCGCTGAGGGTCCAGGGCAGGGCGGTGGACGGGCCCGGAACGGAACCGTCAGGGGTCACCCCGGTCAGTAGGGGTGTCCGCTCCGGTTCCGGGGTCGTGTCCTGCGCGGACCCCTGGGCGGCGTCGGGGGCCTGCTCGATGATGGCATGCGCGTTGGTCCCGCTGAAGCCGAACGACGAGACTCCCGCGCGCCAGGGGCGTCCGGTCTCCGGCCACGGCCGTGCCTCGGTCAGCAGGTCGACCTCGCCCGCGGTCCAGTCGACGTGCGGGGTGGGCTCGGCGATGTGGAGGCTGCGCGGCAGCTCGCCGTGCTCCATGGCGAGCACGATCTTCATGACGCCCGCGACACCGGCGGCGGCCTGCGCGTGGCCGATGTTCGACTTGATCGAGCCGAGCAGCAGGGGCCGGCCCTCGGGGCGGTCCTGGCCGTAGGTCGCGAGCAGCGCCTGCGCCTCGATGGGGTCGCCGAGGGTGGTGCCGGTGCCGTGCGCCTCGACGACGTCGACGTCCGAGGGCGTGAGGCGCGCGTTGGCGAGGGCCTGGCGGATGACGCGCTGCTGGGACGGTCCGTTGGGGGCGGTGAGGCCGTTGCTGGCGCCGTCCTGGTTGATGGCGGAGCCGCGTACGACCGCGAGCACGGGGTGGCCGTTGCGCCGCGCGTCCGACAGCCGCTCGACGAGCAGCATGCCGACGCCCTCGGCGGGGCTGAAGCCGTCGGCGTCGGAGGAGAACGCCTTGCAGCGGCCGTCCGTGGACAGTCCCCGCTGGCGGCTGAACTCGATGAAGGTGCCGGGCGTCGACATGACCGTCACGCCGCCGGCCAGGGCCACCGAGCACTCCCCCGCCCGCAGCGCCTGGACGGCGAGGTGCAGGGCGACGAGCGAGGCGGAGCAGGCGGTGTCGACGGTGACCGCCGGGCCTTCGAGACCGAAGGTGTACGAGATGCGGCCGGAGACGACACTGCCGGCGCTGCCGGTGGCGAGGTGACCTTCAAGGCCTTCGGTCGCGGTACGGGCGAGTTCGGCGTAGTCCGAGCCGTTGGTGCCGACGAAGACGCCGGCCTGGCTGCCGCGCAGGGTCTGCGGGTCGATGCCGGCCCGCTCGAACGCCTCCCAGGACGTCTCCAGCAGCAGGCGCTGCTGCGGGTCCATGGCCAGCGCCTCACGCGGCGAGATCCCGAAGAACCCGGGGTCGAACTCGGCCGCGCCGGAAAGGAACCCGCCTTCGCGGGTGTACGAGGTGCCCTGCGCGTCGGGGTCGGGGTCGTACAGCGCCTCGATGTCCCAGCCGCGGTCGGCGGGGAACTGCGACAGGGCGTCGCCGTCCGAGGACAGCAGCTGCCACAGCTCCTCGGGGGTGCGCACCCCCCCGGGGAAGCGGCACGCCATCGCGACGATCGCCACGGGCTCGGCGTCGAGGACAGCGGCACTGGGCGTCGGGACGGCGGACGCCGCCCCGCCCTCCCGGCCGAACATCTCCTCGCGCAGGTACCGGGCGAGGACGGTGGCCGTCGGGTAGTCGAACACGAGGGTGGGCGGGAGCTTGAGGCCGCTGGCGGCGACCAGGCGGTTGCGGAGTTCGACGGAGGTCAGCGAGTCGAAGCCGAGCTCCTTGAACGCCCGCCCGGCCTCGACCGCTTCGGGGCCCGCGTAGCCCAGCACGGCGGCGACGGCGGTGCGGACGAGGTCGAGGAGCAGACGCTCCTGCTCGGCCGCGGGCTGACCGGCGAGCCGCCGGGAGAACTCACCCGCGTCGCCCGCGCCCTCGGTGGCGTCGGTACGGATGCTCTCGACGGCGGCGCGCGCCTCGGGGAGGTCGTGCAGCAGCGGCCGGGACCGGCCGGAGGTGAAGGCGAGGACGAAGCGCTTCCACTCCATGTCGGCGACGGTCAGCGTCGTCTCGTCCCGGTCCAGGGCGTGCTGGAGCGCGGCGACGGCCCGCTCCGGGTCCATCTCGATGACGCCGTGGCGGCGCATGCGGTCGCCGACCGCGCCCTCCGCCATTCCGCCGTCGCCCCAGGGGCCCCAGGCGATCGCGGTCGCGGGCAGGCCTGTCGCCCGGCGGTGCTCGGCGAACGCGTCGAGGAAGGCGTTGCCCGGTGCGTAGTTGCCCTGGCCGGGCGCGCCGAAGGTCGCGGCGAAGGACGAGAACAGCACGAACGCGGAAAGGTCGAGGTCGCGGGTCAGCTCGTGCAGGTGCAGCGTCGCGTCGACCTTGACGCGGAGCACCGCCTCCACCTGGTCGGGGGTCAGGGCCTCGATCACGCCGTCGTCGAGGACGGCGGCGGTGTGGACGACGGCGGTCAGGGGGCGGTCGGCGGGGACGGCGTCGAGAAGCGCGGCGAGGGCGTCCCGGTCGGCGACGTCGCAGGCGGCGACGGTCACCTCGGCGCCGAGTGCGGTCAGTTCGTCGCGCAGCTCGGCCGCGCCGGGAGCGTCGATGCCGCGGCGGCTGGTCAGCACCAGGTGCTCGGCACCGTTGGACGCGAGCCAGCGGGCGACATGCGCACCGAGCGCACCCGTACCGCCGGTCACCAGCACCGTGCCCCGCGGCCGCCACTCACGGACCGTGCTGGTCTCCGCGAGCCGCGCGCGCACCAGACGGCGTGCGAACAGGCCACCCGGGCGTACCGCGACCTGGTCCTCGGCCGCGTCACCCGCCAGGACGCCGGCAAGCCGGGCGAGCGCCCGGTCGTCCACGTCGTCCGTGCCGGGGAGGTCCACCAGGCCGCCCCAGCGCTCGCCGTGCTCGAGCGCGGTCACGCGGCCAAGACCCCAGATCAGCGCCTGCGCCGGGTACTCCAGCCGCTCGGAGCGACCGGCGGCGACGGCGCCGCGGGTCACGCACCACAGCGGCGCGGTCACCTCGGCGTCACCGAGCGCCTGGACGACGGAGAGCGTGGTGACGACAGTGCCGGCCGCGGTGCCCGAGGGCGTCGACAGGCAGACGACACCGGACACAGCAGGCTCGTCGGCGAGCGCTTCACGTATGCGTACGGTGAGTTCGGCGCGCGTGTCGTCGCCGTTCCGGACGATGGCGATCCGCCGCACGTCAGCGCCGCGGTCGATGAGCGTGCGCTCGACGGCGGCCGCCCACTCCTCGTCCGCGCCGGTGAGCGTGTCGGGGACGGCGAGCAGCCAGGTGCCGGTCAGGCGAGCGGCGGCCGGCTCGGGCACCGGCTTCCACGTGACGCGGTAGCGCCAGCCGTCGACGGTGGACTGCTCACGGCTCTGCCGGCGCCACGACGACAGCGCCGGAAGCAGCGCGGTCAGCGCCTGGTCGCCGTCCACGTCCAACTCGGCTGTCAGGGCAGCCACATCGTTGCGCTCGACGGCCTCCCAGAAGCGGGCCTCCACGCTGTCGGCGGGGGCGGCGGCCCCAACAGCCTCGGGGGTTCCGCTCTCCAGCCAGTAGTGCTCGCGCTGGAAGGCGTAGGTGGGCAGGTCGACGCGCTGCGCGCCGGTCCCGGCGAACACCGCCTGCCAGTCCACGGACGCGCCGTGGACGTAAGCCTCACCCAGGGACAGCCAGAACCGCTCCAGACCGCCTTCATTGCGGCGCAGCGAACCCAGGACGGCAGCCTCACGGCCCGCGTCCTCGACGGTCTCCTGCAGCCCGACCGTCAGGACCGGGTGGGGGCTGGACTCGACGAACACTCCGAAGCCCTGCTCCAGCAACGTCCGGACCGCCTGCTCCAGCTCCACCGTCTGCCGCAGGTTGCGGAACCAGTAACCGCCGTCCAGCTCCGGGCCGGACATCCACTCGCCGGTCACCGTCGACAGGAACGGCACCTGAGCCTCACCCGGGGTGATCGGCGCCAGCAGCTTCCCGAGTTCTTCTTCGAGCAGGTCGACCTGCGCGGAGTGCGACGCGTAGTCCACCGCGATCCGCCGCGCCCGCACCCCGTCCGCCTCGCACGAGGCCAGCAGCTCGTCCAGCGCCTCGACCTCACCCGAGACCACGACCGAGGAGGGGCCGTTCACCGCGGCAACGGAGATCCGGTCCTCGCCCCAGGCCGCGATCCGCTCGCGCGTCTGGTCCGCGGACAACGCCACCGACACCATGCCACCCAGACCCGCCAGCACCCGACCGATCGCCTGACTCCGCAGAGCCACCACCCGGGCCGCGTCCTCCAGCGACAGGATTCCGGCAACGCAGGCCGCCGCGATCTCGCCCTGTGAATGCCCGATCACCGCAGCCGGACGCACCCCCGCGGCCTTCCAGACCTCCGCCAGCGACACCATCACCGCGAACAGCGCAGGCTGGACGACGTCCACACGCTCCAGCGACGGAGCGCCCTCCACACCACGCAGCACATCCACCAGCGACCAACCGGTCAACGGCTCCAACGCCCGAGCGCACTCCCCTATCCGCTCCGCGAACACCGGCGAGGAATCCAGCAGTTCCTCGGCCATGCCCACCCACTGCGAGCCCTGACCCGGGAACACAAACACCGTCTTGCCACCGACGACCCGCCCGGACACCACACCCGCCGCCGGCACACCCTGCGCCACCGCCGACAACCCCGCCGCATTGTCACCCAGCACCACCGCACGGTGCTCCAACGCCGCCCGCGACGACGCCAACGACCACCCCACCTCAGCAACCGACGCCGCCGAACCAGCCTCACCCGCAAGCCAGCCCGACAACCGCTCCGCCTGACCCCGCAACGCCACCGCACTCTTGCCCGACAGCACCCACGGCACCACCGCAGGACCATCGGCCGACGACGGCGCCTCAGACTCAGCCTCGGGCTCCGGCGCCTGCTCCACGATCACGTGCGCGTTCGTCCCACTGAACCCGAACGACGACACACCCGCCCGCCGCGCACGCCCCGACTCCGGCCACACCACCGCATCCGACGCCAACGACACCGCACCCGACGCCCAGTCCACATGCGGCGACGGCTCATCGACATGCAGCGACTTCGGCACCACACCATGCCGCATCGCCAGCACCATCTTGATGATGCTGGCGACGCCGGCCGCGGCCTGCGTGTGCCCGATGTTCGACTTGATCGAGCCGAGCAGCAGCGGCTGTTGGGGCGTGTGTTCCTGCCCGTACGTGGCGAGGAGGGCCTGCGCCTCGATGGGGTCGCCGAGCGTCGTGCCGGTGCCGTGCGCCTCCACCACATCCACGTCGGCCGCGGACAGGCGCGCGTTGGTGAGCGCCTGGTGGATGACGCGCTGCTGGGACGGGCCGTTGGGCGCCGTCAGGCCGTTGCTCGCGCCGTCCTGGTTGATCGCCGAACCCCGCACCACCGCCAGCACCGGGTGACCGTTGCGCCGCGCGTCCGACAGCCGCTCGACCAGGAGCATGCCCGCGCCCTCGCCCCAGCCCGTGCCGTCGGCGGCGGCCGCGAAGGGCTTGCAGCGGCCGTCCGCCGCGAGGCCGCGCTGACGGCTGAACTCGGTGAACGTCGACGGGGTGGCCATGACGGTGACGCCGCCGGCCAGGGCCATCGAGCACTCCCCCGCCCGCAGCGCCTGCACCGCCAGGTGCAGCGCCACCAGCGACGACGAGCAGGCCGTGTCAATGGTGACGGCCGGGCCCTCGAGACCGAAGGTGTAGGCGACGCGCCCGGAGGCGATGCTGCCGCTGCTGCCGGTGCCGAGGAAGCCCTCGACGCCGTCGGGGACGGAGTCGAGGCGAGCGGTGTAGTCGTGGTACATGACGCCCGCGAAGACGGCCGTCCTGCTGCCGCGCAGCGAGGACGGGTCGATGCCGGCCCGCTCGAACGCCTCCCACGCCGTCTCCAGCAGCAGCCGCTGCTGCGGGTCCATCGCCAGCGCCTCACGTGGCGAGATCCCGAAGGGGGCGGGGTCGAAACGGCCGGCGTCGTAGAGGAAGCCGCCCTCGCTGACGTAGCTGGATCCCGCGCTGTCGGGGTCGGCGTCGTACAGCGACTCGACGTCCCAGCCGCGGTCGACCGGGAAGGCGGAGATGGCGTCCTCACCGTTCGCGACGAGCCGCCACAGGTCCTCGGGGGTCTGCACGCCTCCGGGGTAGCGGCAGCTCATCGCGACGATGGCGATGGGCTCCTCGTTCTTCTCCTCCACCTCGCGCAGCCGCCTGCGGGCCTGGCGCAGGTCGGCGGTCGCCCGCTTGAGGTAGTCGCGAAGCTTGTGCTCGTTCTCCATTGCGTGGGCTCCATGCCTCAGAGGCGGTCGTTCCGGTCGGTCGTCGTCCGGGCGGGGCGGCGCGCCCGGCCGGGTCTCCGGTGGCGCGGATGGTTCGTGGGGCAGGTGGGGCGGAGGGAAGGGTCAGGAGGAGCCGAGTTCCTCGTCCAGCAGGTCGAAGAGCTCGTCGTCCGTGGCGGTTTCGAGGTCGCCGTCGTCGTCGGCCGTGTCAGGGGCCGTGCCACCGGCTTCCTGCGCGTCCTTCCACTTGGCCAGGAGGGCCTGCAGGCGCATCGTGATCCGCGAAGCGGTGACGCTGTCCGCGTCGGACGCACCCAAGGCCTCCTCGAGCCGGTCGAGTTCGCCGAGGACCGACGGCCCGTCGTCGTCGAGGGGCAGCGCGGAGCGCAGGTAGCCGCTCAGCGCTTCCGGAGTCGGGTAGTCGAAGATCAGCGTGGCGGGCAGCCTCAGCCCGGACGCGGCTCCGAGGCGGTTGCGCAGTTCCACCGCGGTCAGTGAGTCGAAGCCCAGTTCCTTGAAGGCGCTGCCGGGTTCGATGGCGGCGGATCCGCTGTGGCCGAGGACCTGGGCCACCTGGGTGCAGACCAGGTCGAGCAGGACCCGGTCCCGTTCGGCGGAGGGCAGTTGGGCGAGCCGCTGCGCGAGCGAGTCCGGGGTCTGCGCCGACGCGTCGCTCGCCCGGCGCCGTGCGGTGCCGCGGAGCAGGCCGCGCAGCAGCGGCGGTGTCCAGTCGCCGACGGCCCTGCGGAGTTCGGCCAGGTCCAACCGCGCCGGCACCAGGAGGGACGTGGTCGCTTCCTCCCCGGCACCGGGCAGGGCGGCGTCGAACAGGGCCAGGCCCTCCGCCGGGGAGAGCGGCAGCATGCCACCCCGGCCCAGGCGCCGCCGCTCGGCCGCGTCGAGGGTCCCGGCCATGCCGGCCTCGTCGTCCCACAGGCCCCAGGCCAGCGACACCGCCGTGAGTCCCTGCGCCCTGCGGTGCTGGGCGAGGGCGTCGAGGAAGGTGTTGCCCGCGGCGTAGTTGGCCTGTCCGGCGTTGCCGAGGACACCGGCGGCCGAGGAGAAGAGGACGAACGCGGACAGGTCCAGGTCGCGGGTCAGATCGTGCAGGTGCCAGGCCGCGTCGACCTTGGGCCGCAGGACGCGCCGCAGCCGGTCCGGGGTCAGCGACTCGACGGTTCCGTCGTCCAGGACACCGGCCGCGTGCACGACCGCGGTGAGCGGGTGCTCCGCGGGGATGCCCGCCAGTACGGCGGCGAGCGCGTCGCGGTCGGCCACATCGCACGCCGCCCAGGTCACCTGCGCACCGGACGCGCCCAGGCGCTCCGTCAGCTCCGCCGCGTTCTCCGCCCCCGCGCCGCGCCGGCTCACCAGCAGCAGGCGCCGCACCCCGTGGACGTCCACCAGGTGCCGGGCGAGGAGTCCGCCGAGGGTGCCGCCGGCGCCCGTGACCAGGACGGTGCCGTCCGGGTCAAAGGCGGCGTCCGCGGACTGTGTGGGGGCGGTGGCGGCGCGCGCAAGGCGCGGGGCCCGTACGACGCCGTCCCGGACGGCGATTTGCGTCTCGTCGGTGTCGAGCGCGGCGGGCAGCGCCCGGAGGGACGCGTCCTCGGAGTCGACGTCGACCAGCACGAACCGGCCCGGGTGCTCGGCCTGCGCGGAACGGACCAGGCCCCACACCGCGGCGTGCGCCAGGTCTTCGACGTCCTCGTCGGCGTCCACGGCGACCGCGCCCCGGGTGACGAGGGCCAGCCGGGAGGCGGCGAACCGCTCGTCCGCGAGCCAGGTCCTGACCAGTTCCAGTGCGGCGGTGACGGCGCTGTGCGCCGCAGGCGCGAGGCCGCCGGCGGTGGAGACGTCCGGTGCGAGGGCGACGAGGACGGTCTCCGGCACGTCGTCGGCCTGGAGGGCACCGATCTCCCCGCCGAGCGACGCCAGGTCCGGGTGGACGCTCTGCACGCCGAGGACGGCACCCAGCTTGAACGGGTCCCCGCCCAGCAGGGCCCAGCGGCCCGCGGCCTCCGGCTGCACGTCCCCGGGCAACGGCAGCACCGGCCAGTCGACCCGGAACAAGCTGTCCCGGAAGGCCCCACCGGGCCCGCCGGCACCGCCCGTGATCCCGTCGACGTTCAGCGGACGCAGGACGAGGGAGGCGACGGTGAGCACCGGCTGCCCCGTCTCGTCCGCGATCCGCAGGGAGACGGCGTCCTGTCCGGCCAGTGCCATGCGCACCCGCAGCGCGGAGGCGCCCACGGCGTGCAGCCGCACCGAGTCCCACGCGAAGGGCAGGCGGGCACCCGGCTCGGCGCCGGGGAAGAAGTCCCCGAGACCGGCCGCGTGCAGGGCCGAGTCCAGCAGCGCCGGGTGGAGCCCGAACCGCGCGCCCTCCGGCCTGTCGTCGTCGGCGAGGGCGACCTCGGCGCAGACCTCGCCGTCGCCGAGCCGCCAGGCGCGCCGCAGGTTGCGGAACGCCGGACCGTACGCGAGGCCCATCGCGTCGAAGGACGCGTAGAGCTCGTCCACATCGCAGGGCTCGGCCCCGGCGGGCGGCCACGCGGCCGCTTCCTCCGCCGCGGGCGTCCCCTCGGTCGCCACGGCCAGGAAACCGCCGGCGTGCCGGGTCCACGGCTCGTCCGCCGCGGACTCCTCGGGCCGCGAGTACACGTGGAAGGCGCGCCGCCCTGCCGCCTCGGGCTCCGCGACGGTGAGCCGGAGCTGCACGCCGCCCGTCTCGGGCAGCACCAGCGGCGCCTCCAGCGTCAGGTCCTCCAGCAGGTCGCAGCCCGCGTGGTCCCCGACCCGCACGGCCAGTTCGACGAGCGCGGCGCCGGGCAGCAGCGCGGTGCCCGCGACGCGGTGGTCCGCCAGCCAGGGATGGGTGCGCAGGGAGATCCGGCCCGTGAAGAGGAACCCGTCGGAGTCGGGCAGCTCGACCGCCGCGCCAAGCAGCGGGTGATCCGCGCTGCCGAGGCCCGCGGACGTCACGTCGCCGCTCAGGGCGTGCGCGGGGGCCTCCAGCCAGTAGCGCTGCCTCTGGAAGGCGTAGGTGGGCAGGTCGACGCGGCGGGCACCAGTCCCGGCGAAGTAGGTCTGCCAGTCGACCGCGACGCCCCGGGTGTGGGCGACGGCGATTGCGGTGGTGACGGTCTCACCCTCTCGGCGGGCGGAGCGCAGGACGGGGGTGAAGGCGGCGCCCTCGCTGGTCAGGCAGTCCTGGGCCATGGCGGACAGGACGCCGTCGGGGCCGAGTTCGAGGTAGGTGGTGACGCCTGCGGCCTCCAGGGCGCGGACGCCGTCCAGGAAGCGGACGGCCTCGCGGACGTGGCGGACCCAGAAGTCGGGCGTGGCCATCTCGTCGGTGACGACGGTGCCGGTGAGGTTGGAGACGACGGGGATGCAGGGGGTGGCGTAGGTCAGGCCCTCGGCGACCTCGCGGAAGGCGTCGAGCATGCCGTCCATGTGCGGGGAGTGGAAGGCGTGGCTGACCGCCAGCCGCTTCGACCTGCGGTCCGGGAACAGCTCCACGACGGCCACGGCCGTCTCCTCGTCACCCGCGATGACCACGGACTGGGGCCCGTTGACCGCGGCGACGCTCACGCGCTCGTCCAACAGCGGCAGGACCTCGTCCTCGGCCGCCTCCAGCGCGATCATCACACCGCCCGTGGGCAACGCCTGCATCAGCCGTCCGCGAGCCTCCACCAGCGTGCACGCGTCCTCCAGCGACAGCACCCCGGCGACATGCGCGGCGGCGATCTCGCCGATGGAGTGACCGGACAGGAAGTCCGCCTTCACACCCCACGAATCCAGGAGCCGGAACAGCGCCACCTCGACCGCGAACAACGCCGGCTGGGTCCACTCCGTCCGGTCGAGGAGGTCCGCGTCGTCGCCGAACAGCACATCCCTCAGCGGGATGGTGAGGTGCGAGCAGACCGCGTCCAGGGCGTCCGCGAACACGGAGTACGTGGCGTACAGCTCCCGGCCCATGCCCGGGCGCTGGCTGCCCTGGCCGGTGAAGAGGAAGGCCACCTTGCCCGTCGCCGCCGTGCCCTGTGTCACTGCCGCGCTCGCCTCGCCGGCTACCAGCGCTTCGAGCGCGGCAAGGAATCCCTCGCGGTCCTCCGCGACGACCACGGCGCGGCGGTCCAGCACGGTACGGGTCATGGCCAGGGACCAGCCGATGTCGGCAGGGGTCGCGTCCGCGTTGTCGAGGACAAACGCCCGCAGTCGTGCGACCTGTTCACGGAGGGCTTCGACGGACTTCCCGGACAGCGTCCAGGGAAGCGGGCCGGTCGGCCGCTCCGGTTCCTGCGGCTGTACGGGCGCGGGTGCGGGAACGGGTTCGGGGGCCTGTTCGATGATGGCGTGGGCGTTGGTGCCGCTGAAGCCGAACGACGACACGGCTGCGCGGCGCGGACGCCCGGTCTCCGGCCAGTCCCTTTGCTCGGCCAGCAGCGAGACCGCGCCTTCCGACCAGTCCACGTGCGGCGACGGCTCATCGACGTGCAGCGTCCGCGGCAGCACACCGTGCCGCATCGCCATGACCATCTTGATGATGCCCGCGACACCGGCCGCAGCCTGCGTGTGACCCATGTTCGACTTGATCGAACCCAGCCACAGCGGCTGCTCGTCACCGTGCTCCTGGCCGTAGGTCGCCAGGAGGGCCTGGGCCTCGATCGGATCGCCCAGCGTCGTACCCGTGCCGTGCGCCTCCACGACATCCACGTCCGCGGCGGTGAGCCGGGCATTGGCCAGCGCCTGCCGGATCACCCGCTGCTGCGACGGACCGTTCGGCGCCGTCAGACCATTGCTCGCGCCGTCCTGGTTCACCGCCGAACCCCGCACCACCGCCAGCACCGGGTGGCCCTTGGCACGGGCGTCCGACAGCCGCTCCACGACCATCACACCCGCACCCTCGGCCCAGCCCGTGCCATCGGCGTCCGCCGAGAACGCCTTGCACCGGCCATCGGACGCCAGACCACGCTGCCGACTGAACTCCACGAACGCCGCCGGCGTCGCCATCACCGTCACACCACCGGCCAGCGCCAGATCACACTCACCACTGCGCAGCGCCTGCACCGCCAGATGGAGCGCCACCAAGGACGAGGAGCACGCGGTGTCCACCGTCACCGCCGGGCCCTCAAGACCGAAGGCGTACGACAGCCGCCCCGAGATGACACTCGCCGCGTTGCCGGTACCGACGAAGCCCTCAACACCCTCCGGCAGCACGCTCAGCCGGGACGCGTAGTCGTGGTACATCACACCCGCGAAGACACCGGTCCGGCTTCCCCGCATCGTCGTCGGGTCGATGCCGGCCCGCTCGAAGGCCTCCCACGACGTCTCCAGCAGCAGACGCTGCTGCGGATCCATCGCCACGGCCTCGCGCGGCGAGATCCCGAAGAAGGCGGGGTCGAAGTGACCGGCGTCCCGGACGAAGCCACCCTCCCGGGCGTAGCTCGTCCCCTGCTGGTCGGGATCGGCGTCGAACAACGCCTCCACGTCCCAGCCACGATCCTCAGGGAAGCCGGAAATCGCATCCCGGCCTTCAAGGACCAGCCGCCACAGATCCTCCGGACTCTCCACCCCACCCGGATAACGGCAGCCCAGACCCACGATCGCGATCGGCTCGTCGTCGCGCAGAGCAATGGGTACGGCTGCGGTCACCACGGTTTCCGTACCGACCAGTTCGCCTCGCACGTATTCCGCGAGAAGCGCGGCGGTCGGGTAGTCGAAGACCAGGGTGGCCGGCAGGCGCTGCCCGATGGCCGCGGCAAGCCGGTTGCGCAGCTCGACGGCGGTCAGCGAGTCGAAGCCCAGCTCACGGAACGACCGATCCGGCTCCACCCCCTCCGGACCCGCGTGTCCCAGTACCGCCGCGACCTCGGAGCGCACCAGCTCCAGGACGTGTGCTTCCTGCTCGGCCACGGAGAGTCCGGCCAGGCGCTCGGCCACGGACCCGATGCCGGCCTTCGCGGCACGACGGGCCGGGACGCGGACCAGGCCGCTCAACAGCGGCGGCAGCATCCCGCCGCCCACGGCCTGGGAACGCAGGGCCGCCAGGTCGAGCTTCAGCGGCACGAGCACGGCCGTCGGCGAAGCGGCAGCGGTGTCGAAGAGGGCCAGGCCCTCGTCCTCCGTCAGGGCGTTCACGGCACCGCGTCCCGAACGCGACACCTCGCCGGCCATGCCTCCGTCCCACAGGCCCCACGCCAGCGACGTCGCCGCCAGACCCTGCGACCTGCGGTGCGCAGCCAGCGCGTCAAGGAAGGAGTTGGCGGCCGCGTAGTTCGCCTGCCCCGCGTTCCCGAACACGCCGGCGGCGGAGGAGAACAGCACGAACGCCGACAGACCCTTGTCCCGCGTCAGCTCATGCAGGTTCCACGCCGCGTCCACCTTCGGACGCAGCACCGCCGACAGACGCTCCTGGTCCAGCGACGCGACCACACCGTCGTCCAGCACACCCGCGGTATGCACCACCGCCGACAGCCGACGCTCCACCGGAATCGCATCGATCACCCCGGACAGCGCGTCCCGGTCGGCGACGTCACACGCCGCCCACACCACCGACGCACCCAGCCCCGCCAGCTCAGCGGTCAACTCGGCCGCACCCGGCGCGTCCCCACCCCGCCGGCTCACCAACAGCAGATCCCGCACCCCGTACGCGGACACCAGATGACGCGCGAACAGCCCGCCCAGCTCACCACTGGCACCCGTCACCAACACCGTGCCGTCCAGCACCAGCGGCCCGGCCTCCGGCGCCACCACCGCACGGACCAGACGCCGCACCAGGAACGTCCCCGCCCTGACCGCGACCTCCGGCTCACCCGAGCGCAACGCCGCAGTGACGGTGTCGGCGTCGATCTCACCGTCGAGGTCGATCAGGCCGAACCGGCCCGGGTTCTCCGACTGCGCGGAACGGACCAGGCCCCACACCGGCGCATGTACGAGATCCGCGACCTCGTCACCCGGCACAGCGGCCACCGCACCCCGCGTCAGGAACACCAGACGCGACGCGGCGAACCGCTCGTCACCCAGCCACTCCTGCACCAGACCCAGCACACGACCGGACTCCGCATGGACCGCACCCGGCAGGTCGTCGGCAACAGCCCGGTCGAGCGGCACCACCACGGCCTCCGGCACGGCCTGGCCGTCGCCCGCGAGGGCGGCGAGTCCAGCGCCTCCGAGCCACAGCACCGTCTGCTGCCGGGTGTCCGACGCGGGAGGCAGCGCCGTCCAGTCGACCTCGAACAGTGAATCCTGTCGTCGGTTGTCGTGCGCGGCGTCGATCTGGTCGGGCGAGACCGCGCGCAGCGCGAGCGACTCGACCGACACCACCGGGGCACCCGTCGGGTCCGCCAGCTCCAGCGACACCGCACCGTCCCCGGCCGACGCCACCCGCACCCGAACCGACGACGCGCCGGCCGCGTGCAACCGCACACCACTCCACGCGAACGGCAACCGCGCGCCCTCATCCGAGCCCGCGAGAACACCACCCAGCGCCAGACTGTGCAACACCGCGTCCAGCAAGGCCGGATGCACACCGAACGTGTCCGCGTCCCGCTGCGCCTCCTCCGGCACGGCCACCTCGGCGAACAGCTCGTCACCGCGCCGCCACGCCGCACGCAGCCCCCGGAACAGCGGCCCGTACACAAGGCCCGCCGCGTCCAGCACCTCGTACGCCGCGTCGACCTCGACGGCACTCGCGCCGGCCGGAGGCCACACGGACAGGTCGGCAGCGCCCTGCCGAACGTCGTCGGTCAGCACACCCACGGCGTGGCGGACCCACGGCACGTCCGCGTCGTCCGGACGGGAGTAGACCGCAACCGGACGGCCGCCAGAGCCGTCGGCCTCACCGACCACCACCTGCATCTGAACCGCACCGGACTCCGGCAGAACCAAAGGCGCCGCAAGCGTCAACTCCGCCAGACCCGGACACCCCACACACTCACCCGCATGCAGAGCCAGCTCCACAAACGCCGTCCCTGGCAACACCACCGACCCGAACACCACGTGATCGGCCAGCCACGGATGCGACCGCAACGACAACCGACCCGTGAACACCAGACCGTCGGCGTCCGCGAGCGCGAGAGCCGCACCCAGCATGGGGTGGTCCGTCGCACCGAGCCCTGCGGACGTCACGTCCCCGGTCGCAATGTGCTCGGGCGCCTCCAGCCAGTACCGCTGCCGCTGGAAGGCATAGGTGGGAAGATCGACGGGCTCAGCGCCGATCCCGGCGAAGTACGCCTGCCAGTCGACCGCGACGCCCCGGTTGTGGGCCTGGGCGAGTGCGGCGATGACGGTCTCGGCCTCGGGGCGCGAGGAGCGCAAGACGGGCACGAAGGCCGCGCCTTCCCCGGTGACGCACTCCTGCGCCATCGCCGACAGCACGCCGTCGGGGCCGAGTTCGAGGTACGTGGTGACGCCAGCCGCCTCCAGGGCGCGGACGCCGTCGAGGAAGCGCACTGCATCGCGGACGTGGCGTACCCAGAAGTCCGCGGAGCCCATCTCATCGGTGACAACGTCGCCGGTCAGGTTCGAGACGACCGGGATGCGCGGCGCCGCGAACGTCAGCCCAGACACCGCCTCACGGAACGCGTCGAGCATCCCGTCCATGTGCGGCGAGTGGAACGCGTGACTGACCGTCAGACGCTTCGACTTCCGGTCACCGAAGGACTCCACGATCGCCGTCGCGGCATCCTCGTCACCTGCGATGACAACCGACGAAGGCCCGTTGACGGCAGCGATGCTCACGCGCTCGTTCAGCAGCGGCAGGACCTCGTCCTCCGACGCCTGCACCGCGATCATCACGCCGCCGGTGGGCAGCGCCTGCATCAAACGGCCCCGCGCCTCGACCAGCGTGCACGCGTCCTCCAGGGACAGCACCCCGGCAACGTGGGCGGCGGCGATCTCGCCGATCGAGTGGCCGGAGAGGAAGTCCGGCTTCACACCCCAGCTCTCCAGCAGCCGGAACAGCGCCACCTCCACCGCGAACAACGCAGGCTGCACGAACTCCGTACGATCCAACGCCTCGGCGTCATCCCCGAACAGCACATCCAGCCCAAGCCGCTCACGCACCGCGTCCAACGCCAGCGCGAACACCGGATAGGCCGCGTACAACTCACGCCCCATCCCCAGCCGCTGGCTGCCCTGACCGGTGAAGAGGAAGGCGAGCTTGCCGGTGCTCACGGTGTCCCGCGTGACCGACGGCACCGGACCACCGGCCTGCAGTGCGGCGAGGCCGCGCAGCAGTTCATCCCGGTCCGAGGCCACGACCGCCGCGCGGTGCTCGAAGGCGGTGCGCTGGGTGGCCAGCGAGAGGGCGACGGCGGCACTGACGTCGACGGCTTCCTCGATGTGCGAGTGGAGCCGTGCCGCCTGGTCGCGCAGTGCATCCGGGGTCTTCGCCGACAGCACGTACGGCAGGACCTCCGTCGGGGCCTGCTCCCGTGCTTCAACCGGTTCCAGCTCGGGGGCCTGTTCGATGATGGCGTGGGCGTTGGTGCCGCTGAAGCCGAACGAGGACACCGCGGCGCGGCGCGGGCGGCCGGTCTCCGGCCAGTCCCTCTGCTCGGCCAGCAGCGAGACCGCACCTTCCGACCAGTCCACGTGCGGGGACGGCTCGTCCACGTGCAGCGTCCGCGGCAGCACACCATGGCGCATCGCCATGACCATCTTGATGATGCCCGCGACACCGGCCGCGGCCTGCGTGTGACCCATGTTCGACTTGATCGAACCCAGCCACAGCGGCTGCTCGTCACCGTGCTCCTGGCCGTACGTCGCCAGCAGCGCCTGCGCCTCGATCGGATCACCCAGCGTCGTACCCGTACCGTGCGCCTCGACCACGTCGATCTCGGCCGCGCTCAGCCGCGCATTGGCAAGCGCCTGCCGGATCACCCGCTGCTGCGACGGACCGTTCGGCGCCGTCAGACCATTGCTCGCGCCGTCCTGGTTCACCGCCGAACCCCGCACCACCGCCAGCACCTGGTGGCCCTTGGCACGCGCGTCCGACAGCCGCTCCACGACCATCACACCCGCACCCTCGGCCCAGCCCGTACCATCCGCGTCCGCCGAGAACGCCTTGCACCGGCCATCGGACGCAAGACCACGCTGTCGACTGAACTCCACGAACGCCGCCGGCGTCGCCATGACCGTCACACCACCGGCCAGCGCCAGATCGCACTCACCACTACGCAGCGCCTGCACCGCCAGGTGCAGGGCGACGAGCGAGGACGAGCAGGCCGTGTCGACGGTGACAGCCGGACCCTCGAGCCCGAACGCATAGGAGAGGCGGCCCGAGATGACACTCGCGGCGTTACCCGTGCCAAGGAAGCCTTCGACGCCTTCCGGCAGCACCGACAGGCGGGAGGCGTAGTCGTGGTACATCACACCCGCGAAGACACCGGTCCGGCTGCCCCGCATCGTCGTCGGGTCGATGCCGGCCCGCTCGAACGCCTCCCAGGACGTCTCCAGCAGCAACCGCTGCTGCGGATCCATCGCCACGGCCTCGCGCGGCGAGATCCCGAAGAAGGCCGGGTCAAAGTGACCCGCATCCCGGACGAAGCCACCCTCCCGGGCGTAGCTCGTCCCCTGCTGATCGGGATCGGCGTCGAACAACGCCTCCACGTCCCAGCCACGATCCTCAGGGAAGCCAGAGATCGCGTCCCGGCCCTCAAGAACGAGCCGCCACAGATCCTCCGGACTCTCCACCCCACCCGGATAACGGCAGCCCAGACCCACAATCGCGATCGGCTCGTCGTCACGGACCGGGACGGCGACCGGCGCCACTGCTGCCGGGGCAGCTCCGACGAGTTCTCCACGCAGGTGCTCGGCCAGGACCACGGAGGTCGGGTAGTCGAAGACGAGGGTGGCCGGCAGGCGCAGCCCGATCGCCGCCCCGAGCCGGTTGCGCAGCTCGACGGCGGTCAGCGAGTCGAAGCCCAGCTCACGGAACGACCGATCCGGCTCCACACCCTCCGGACCCGCGTAACCGAGCACCCCCGCGACCTGGGCGCGGACGAGCTCCAGGACATGAGCCTTCTGCTCGGCCACGGGCAGTCCGGCCAGGCGTTCCGCCTCCGCCCCCGAGCCGACAGCCTTCGCGGCGCGACGGGCCGGGACGCGGACCAGACCGCTCAGCAGCGGCGGCAGCATCCCGCTGGCCGCCTGCGTACGCAGCGCGCCCAGGTCCAGCTTCACCGGTACGAACTCCGCGTCCTGCGAAGCGGCGGCCGCGTCGAACAGGGCCAGGCCCTCTTCCTGCGAGAGCGCGCTGACGCCGCCTCGGCCCAGCCGCGACACCTCATCGGCATCGAGCTCGCCGGCCATGCCGCCGTCCCACAGGCCCCACGCCAGCGACGTCGCCGCCAGACCCTGCGACCTGCGGTGAACAGCCAGCGCGTCCAGGAAGGAGTTGGCCGCCGCGTAGTTCGCCTGCCCCGCGTTGCCGAACACACCAGCAGCGGAGGAGAACAGCACGAACGCCGACAGATCCATGCCCCGCGTCAGCTCATGCAGGTTCCACGCCGCGTCCACCTTCGGACGCAGCACCGCCGACAGACGCTCCGCAGTCAGCGACCCGACCACACCGTCATCCAGCACGCCCGCGGTATGCACCACCGCCGACAGCGGGCGCTCCACCGGAATCGCCTCCAGCACCCCGGCCAGCGCGTCCCGGTCGGCGACGTCACACGCCGCCCACGCCACCGACGCACCCAGCCCCGCCAGCTCAGCGGTCAACTCGGCCGCGCCCGGCGCATCCGCACCTCGCCGGCTCACCAGCAGCAGATCCCGCACCCCGTACGCGGACACCAGATGACGCGCGAACAGCCCGCCCAGCGCACCACTGGCACCCGTCACCAACACCGTGCCGTCCAGCACCAGCGGCTCCGCCTCCGGCGCCACCACTGCACGGACCAGACGCGGCACCCGCACCGCGCCTTCGCGGGCGAGCATCTCGGACTCCCCCGCGGCCAGGGCCGCGGCAACCGCCTCCGTGGGCAGGGCCCTGTCGTCGAGGTCGACGAGGGCGAACCGGCCGGGGTGCTCGGTCGCGGCGGAACGGACCAGGCCCCAGACCGCCGCGCCGACAAGGTCGTCGGCCGCCATCGCCCCGCGGGTGACGAACACGAGGCGGGAGTCGGCGAAGCGGTCCTCCTCCAGCCAGGCCTGCACAAGGGCAAGCGCGCCGGAGGCTCCGGCATGCACCGCTTCCGGCAGAACGTCCTCGGCTGCTGCGAGGGTGACGAACACCAGGTCCGGCACGGCGTCGGACGCATCTGCCAGGGCAGCGAGGCCGGTGTGGATCGGGCCGTCCAGACCCGGTATCCCGGCGCCGACGACCGCCCAACTGGCCGTCAGCGCCGGCGAAGTCCGCTCCCGCTCGGCCAGACGTCCGGTCCATTCGAGCCGGTAGAGGGAGTTCTGGCGATTGTCGTGCGCGGCGTCGATCTGGTCGGGCGAGACCGCGCGCAGCGCGAGCGACTCGACCGACACCACCGGGGCACCCGTCGGGTCCGCCAGCTCCAGCGACACCGCACCGTCCCCGGCCGACGCCACCCGCACACGCACCGACGACGCGCCGGCCGCGTACAGCCGCACACCACTCCACGCGAACGGCAACCGCGCGCCCTCATCCGAGCCCGTGAGTACCCCACCCAGCGCCAGACTGTGCAACACCGCGTCCAGCAACGCCGGATGTACACCGAACCCCTCGGCGTCACCGTGCACCTCCGCGGGGAGCGACACCTCCGCGAACAGCTCGCCGTCACGCCGCCATGCCGCACCGAGCCCCTGGAACAGGGGGCCGTACGTGAGACCGGCGGCGTCCAGCACCTCGTAGACGCTCGCAGCGCTCACGGCGGTGGCTCCGGCGGGAGGCCACACGGACAGGTCGGTCACCTCAGCCGGGATGCCGTCCGTCAGCAGGCCCACCGCATGGCGAACCCAGGCCTCGTCGTCACCGTCCGGACGCGAGTAGACGACAACGGAACGACCGCCCGATCCGTCGGCCTCCCCGACCACCACCTGCACCTGAACCGCACCGGACTCCGGCAGCACCAAAGGCGCCGCAAGCGTCAGCTCCTCGAGATCCGGACACCCCACACGCTCACCCGCATGCAGAGCCAGCTCCACAAACGCCGTGCCCGGCAACACCACCGACCCGAACACCACGTGATCGGCCAGCCACGGATGCGAACGCAACGACAACCGACCCGTGAACACATGGCCGTCGACATCGGCCAGGGTGACGGACGCACCCAGCAAGGGGTGCCCAGCGGCGGCAAGGCCGAGCCCTGCGGCGTCACCGGGGAGCGGGTGGGCGGCCTCGGGCCAGTAGCGGGCGCGCTGGAAGGCGTAGGTGGGCAGGTCCACACGCCGCGCACCGGTGCCTGCGAAAAGGGCCTCCCAGTCCACGGACCCACCCCGAACGTGCAGGTGGGCAAGGGCGGTGAGGACGGTCTCGGCCTCCGGCCGGCCACCACGCAGCAGCGGGGCGAAACCCGCTCCGTCGCCCGTCACACACTCCTGAGCCATGGCAGACAGCACGCCGTCCGGTCCCAGCTCCAAAAACGTGCTGACGCCGGCGGCCTCCAGGGCGCGAACACCGTCCAGGAACCGCACAGCCTCGCGGACATGGCGCACCCAGAAATCGGCCGACGCCATCTCGTCCGTAACCAGGGCGCCGGTGAGGTTGGAGACGACCGGGATGCGCGGGCTCTCGAACGTCAGCCCGGAGACGACCTCGCGGAACGCGTCGAGCATGCCGTCCATGTGCGGCGAGTGGAAAGCGTGGCTGACGTGGAGCCGCTTGGACTTCCGGTCCCCAAAGGACTCCACGATCGCGAACGCGGCATCCTCGTCACCGGCGATGACGACCGCCTGCGGCCCGTTGACGGCGGCGATGCTCACCCGGTCGTTCAGCAGGGACAGGACCTCGTCCTCCGCAGCCTGAAGCGCAATCATCACGCCACCACTGGGCAGCGCCTGCATCAACCGCCCACGCGCCTCCACCAGCGTGCACGCATCCTCCAGCGACAGCACCCCGGCCACATGCGCGGCAGCGATCTCACCCACCGAATGCCCGGACACGAAGTCCGGCCGCACACCCCACGACTCCAGCAGCCTGAAGAGCGCGACCTCCACCGCGAACAACGCCGGCTGCGCGAACTCCGTCCGGTCCAACGCTTCGGCGTCGTCACCGAACAGCACGTCCAGACCCAGCCGCTCACGCACCGCGTCCAGCGCCTGCGCGAACACCGGATAGGCCGCGTACAACTCACGCCCCATCCCCAGCCGCTGACTCCCCTGTCCCGTGAACAGGAACGCCGTGCGACCGCCCTTGCTGACCGTGCCGGCCGTGAGCCCGGGAGCGGGGTGCCCGTCGGCAATGCCGTCGAGTGCGGCGGCGAGCGACGCGTCGTCCGAAGCGACGACGACGGCGCGGTGGTCGAAGGCGGCCCGGCCGGTGGCCAGGGAGTACGCGAGGTCGCGCAGGGAGGTGCCCGGTTGGGCGGCCAGGTGTGCGCGCAGGGCGCGGGCCTGGGCGGACAGGGCGTCGGCGCTGCGGCCGGAGAGCCGCAGCGGAAGCGGACCGTGCGAGGCAGGGGTCACAGGCGCGGCAGGGGCGGCAGGTGCCTGCTCGATGATCGTGTGGGCGTTGGTGCCGCTGATCCCGAACGACGAGACGCCGGCCCGGCGCGGACGGCCGGTCTCGGGCCAGGCGACGGCCTCGGTGAGCAGGGACACCGCGCCCGCCGACCAGTCCACGTGCGCCGAGGGCTCGTCGGCGTGAAGCGTCCTGGGGAGCACGCCGTGCCGCATAGCCATGACCATCTTGATGATGCCCGCGACACCCGCCGCGGCCTGCGTGTGACCGAAGTTGGACTTGATCGAGCCCAGCCACAGCGGCTGCTCGCCGCCCCGCTCCTGGCCGTACGTCGCCAGCAGCGCCTGCGCCTCGATCGGATCGCCCAGCGTCGTGCCCGTGCCGTGCGCCTCCACGGCGTCCACGTCCGCCGCGGTAAGTCCCCCACTTGCCAGGGCGGCGCGGATGACGCGCTGCTGGGACGGCCCGTTGGGGGCGGTCATGCCGTTGCTGGCGCCGTCCTGGTTGATCGCCGAACCCCGCACCACCGCCAGCACGGGGTGGCCCTTGGCGCGCGCGTCGGACAGGCGCTCCACCAGCAGCATGCCGGCGCCCTCGGCCCAGCCGGTGCCGTCGGCGTCGTCGGAGAAGGCGCGGCAGCGGCCGTCGGCGGACAGGCCGCGCTGACGGCTGAAGCCGACGAAGGTGCCGGGGGTGGCCATGACGGTGACGCCGCCGGCCAGCGCCATGTCGCATTCGCCGCTGCGCAGCGCCTGGACGGCGAGATGCAGGGCGACCAGCGACGAGGAGCACGCCGTGTCGATGGTGACGGCGGGTCCTTCGAGGCCGAAGGTGTACGAGACGCGGCCCGAGGCGATGCTGCCGGTGCTGCCCGAGCCGAGGGAACCGTCGGCGCCGTCGGCGCTGCGTTCGAGGAGCGTGGCGTAGTCGTGGTACATCACGCCCGCGAAGACACCGGTCCGGCTGCCGCGCATCGTGGCCGGGTCGATGCCCGCCCGCTCGAACGCCTCCCAGGTGGTCTCCAGGAGGAGCCGCTGCTGCGGGTCGGTGCCGACGGCGTCGCGCGGGCTGATGCCGAAGAAGGTGGGGTCGAACGCGGCGGCGTCGTGGAGGAAGCCGCCGTGCCGGGTGTACGAGGTGCCGGGGTGGTCCGGGTCGGGGTCGTACAGGGCGTCGAGGTCCCAGCCGCGGTCCTCGGGGAAGCCGGAGACGGCGTCCTCGCCGTTCTCCAGCAGGCGCCACAGCTGCTCGGGCGTGGTGACGCCGCCGGGGAAGCGGCAGCTCATCGCGACGATGGCGATCGGGTCGTCCGCGAGGGCGCCCTCGGCGACGGTTCCGGAGGCGAAGGCCGGGCGTGTGGCCGCGTCCGTCCCGGCCAGCTCCACAAGCAGGTGCCGGGCGAGGGTGAGGGAGGTGGGGTAGTCGAAGATCAGGGTGGCGGGCAGCCGTCGGCCGACCGAGGCGCCGAGCCGGTTGCGCAGTTCGACGGCGGTGAGGGAGTCGAAGCCCAGCTCGCTGAAGGCGTGTTCGGGCTCGATGGCGTCCGGGGAGCCGTGGCCGAGGACGTCCGCCACGTGGGCGCGGACGAGGTCGAGGAGCAGCCGCTCCCGCTCGGCCGGGTCGAGTGCGAGGAGGCGCTGCTCCAGGGCGGAGCCGGCGGTGGCACGGTCTCCGGTGTTCGTCACGACGCGCCTGCCGGGGCCGCGGACGAGGCCGCGCAGCAGGGGTGCGACGTCGGTACCGCGCGCGCCGTGGGGCAGGGTCAGCCGCATGGGTACGAGCAGGCCGCGGGGGGACCCGCCGTGGCCGCTTCCCCCGGAGCGTCCGGCGGTACCGAGGGCGTCGGCGAGGTCGAGGAGCGCGAGTCCTTCGGCGGCCGTGAGGCCCTGTACGCCGCCGCGCTTCATGCGGTCCAGGTCGGCCTGGTCGAGCCGCCCCGCCATGCCGTCGGTGTCCTCCCACAGGCCCCAGGCGAGCGAGCTGGCGGGCTGGCCGTGGGCGCGGCGGTGCTGGGCGAGGGCGTCCAGGAAGGCGTTGGCGGCGGCGTAGTTGCCCTGGCCGGGCGCGCCGAAGACGCCGGCGGCCGACGAAAAGAGGACGAACGCGGCGAGGTCGAGGTCGCGGGTGAGCTCGTGCAGGTTGAGGGCGGCGTCGGCCTTGGGGCGCAGGACGGCGGAGAGCCGCTCCGGCGTGAGGGAGTCGACGATGCCGTCGTCCAGGACTCCGGCCGTGTGGACGACAGCCGTCAGCGGACGCTCCGCGGGCACGGCCGCCAGCACCTCCGCCAGCGCGTCACGATCCGCGGCGTCACACGCCGCCCACGACACCGAGGCCCCCAACGCGCCGAGGCCGGCGGTCAGTTCGGCGGCACCAGGCGCTTCGGCGCCACGCCGGCTGAGCAGCAGCAGGTGCCGTACGCCGCGCTTCGCCACCAGGTGACCGGCCACCAGCCGGCCGAGCGTGCCGGTCGCTCCGGTGACCAGCACCGTCCCCTCGGCGTCGAACGCGGGAGCCGGGGCCTCGGCAGGCACGGCGACTCGGCTGAGGCGGGCGGCGTGGACGATGCCGTCGCGCAGGGCGAGTTGGGGTTCACCCGTGGCGAGTGCGCCGGGCAGGGCCGCCATCGAGGCGTCGGTGCCGTCGGTGTCGACCAGCACGAAGCGCCCGGGGTTCTCGGACTGCGCCGAGCGCACCAGACCCCAGACGGCTGCGTGGACCGGGTCGGGGACGCGGTCGTCGTCGCGGGCGGCGAGGGCGCCTTCGGTGAGCAGGACGAGCCGGGTGTCGGCGAAGCGGTCCTCCGCCGTCCAGGAGTGGAGCAGGGCGAGCGTGCGGTGCGCGGCCTCGTGGACGGCCTCGGCGGTGAGCGCGGCCGGGGCCGCGTAGGGGACGACGACGGTCGCGGGTACGGGGGCGCCTGCTTCGCAGGCCTCGATCAGCGCGGCCGTGGAGGCGTACCGGGCGCCGGGCAGGCCCGGGAGATCGCCGGAGGCCGGGTCGGCGAGCACGGCCCAGTCCTCGACCGTCGTCGCGGGGGTGTCGAGGCGCGTCCAGTCCACGGCGAACAGGGCGTCGCGGTGGCCGCCGTGCCCGGTGGCGAGCTGTCCGGCGGAGATCGGGCGGAGGGTGAGCGAGGCGACGTCGGCGACCGGACGGCCGTCCTCGTCGGCGAGCGCCAGTGACACGGCCTCGGGACCGGACGCCGTCAGCCGTGCGCGCAGCACCGAGCCGCCCACGGCGTGCAGGGCGACCCCGTTCCAGGAGAACGGCAGCCGGCCTCGGCCGGTGTCCTCGACGAGTCCGGTGAGGCCGATGGTGTGCAGGGCGGCGTCGAGCAGGGCAGGGTGCAGGCCGAAGCGCGCCGCGTCGGCGCGCTGTTCGTCGGCGAGGGCGAGTTCGGCGTACGTCGTCCCGTCGGGGGCGCGCCAGGCGGCGCGCACGCCCTGGAAGGCGGGTCCGTACTCCAGGCCCGCTTCGGCGAGTCCGGCGTACAGGTCGGTGACGGGCACGGTGGTGGTGCCGGCCGGCGGCCACACCTCCGGGGCGACGCCGGAGGCGGGGGCGCCGGTGGTGAGGACGCCGTCGGCGTTCAGCGTCCACGGTGCGTCGTGCGCCGTGTCCTGCGGGGCGTCCCCGGCCGGTTCGGGCCGGGAGTGGACGCCGAGGGTGCGGCGGCCCGTGGCGTCCGGTGCCCCGACCCACACCTGGACCTGGACGGCGCCGTCGTGCGGCAGCACCAGCGGCGCGTGCAGGGTGAGCTCTTCCAGCAGGTCGCAGCCCACCTGGTCGCCGGCGCGGATCGCGAGTTCCACGAAGGCGGTGCCGGGCAGCAGGACGGTGCCGTGGACGGTGTGGTCGGCCAGCCACGGGTGGGTGTCGAGGGAGAGGCGGCCGGTGCAGAGGAAGCCGTCGAGGCCGGCGAGCGCGACGGCGGCGCCGAGCAGCGGGTGGTCGGCGGCACCGAGTCCGGCGGCCGAGACGTCCCCGGCGGGGCGGCCGGCGTCGAGCCAGTACGCCTCGCGCTGGAAGGCGTAGGTGGGCAGGTCGACGCGCCGGGCACCGCTGCCCGCGTAGTAGGCGTCCCAGGCGAGGGGCACGCCTCGGACGTGGAGCCGGGCGAGGGCAGCGGTGACGGTCTCGGCCTCGGGCCGACCGGTGCGGAGCAAGGGGACGAACGCGGCCGTCTCGCCGACCGTGCCCTCCTGGGCCATGGCGGACAGCACCGCGTCGGGGCCGAGTTCCACGAAGTGCGTGACGTTGCGCTCGGCGAGGGTGCGGACGCCGTCGAGGAAGCGGACGGGCTCGCGGACGTGCCGCACCCAGAAGTCCGCCGAGGCCATCTCGTCGGTGACGACGGCGCCGGTCAGGTTGGAGACGACGGGGATGCGGGGAGCCTCGAACGACAGCCCGGCAACGACGGCACGGAACGCGTCGAGCATCCCGTCCATGTGCGGGGAGTGGAATGCGTGACTGACCGTCAGACGCTTGGACTTGCGGCCCACGAACCAGGCGGCGATCTCCTGTGCCGCGTCCTCGTCACCGGCGATGACGACGGACTGGGGGCCGTTGACGGCG
Source organism: Streptomyces sp. NPDC005722 (assembly GCF_040630935.1). NCBI lineage: Bacteria > Bacillati > Actinomycetota > Actinomycetes > Kitasatosporales > Streptomycetaceae > Streptomyces > Streptomyces sp. NPDC005722. Next base: position 8,865 of record NZ_JBEXYN010000019.1, on the reverse strand, counting down.
GCGATGCTCACCCGGTCGGTGAGCATCGGCAGGACCTCGTCCTCCGACGCCTGCACCGCGATCATCGCGCCGTCGCCCGGCAGCGCCTGCATCAGCCGTCCGCGCGCCTCGACCAGCGTGCAGGCGTCCTCCAGCGAGAGCACGCCGGCCACGTGCGCCGCGGCGATCTCGCCCACCGAGTGCCCCGACACGAAGTCGGGCTCCACGCCCCAGCTCTCCAGCAGCCGGAACAGCGCCACCTCGACGGCGAACAGCGCCGGCTGCGCGTGCTCCGTGCGGTCCAGCGCCTCGGCGTCCTCGCCGAACAGCACATCCCGCAGCGGTGTGCCGAGGTGCGAGCAGACCTCGTCCAGGGCCCGCGCGAAGACCGGATACGCCCGGTACAACTCCCGCCCCATGCCGGAGCGCTGGCTGCCCTGCCCCGTGAACAGGAACGCCGTCTTGCCGGCGACCGGACGGCCGCGCGTGACGCCCGGCACGGTCGCGGTCGCCTCGTCGGCGCCCGCGTCCGCGAGGGACGCCAGGGCGTCGCGGAGTCCGGCCGGGTCGGCCGCCGTGAGGACGGCGCGGTGCTCGAAGTCGGTGCGTCCGGTGGCCAGGGAGAAGGCCACGTCGTCGGCGCGCAGGTGGGGGTGGGCGGTCAGGTGGCCGTGCAGGGTGGCCGCCTGGGCGCGCAGGGCCGCCGGTGTCTTGGCGGAGAGGTTCCACAGGGCGGGCACGGGTGCCGGGGCCTCGACGGTCTCCGCGGCCTCAGCCTCGGGGGCCTGCTCGATGATGGTGTGGGCGTTGGTGCCGCTGATGCCGAACGAGGAGACGCCGGCCCGGCGCGGGTGGCCGGTGTCAGGCCAGGCGACGGACTCCGTGAGCAGCGAGACCGCGCCCTCGGTCCAGTCGACGTTGGGCGTCGGCGCGTCGACGTGGAGGGTCTTCGGCACGACGCCGTGCCGCATCGCCATGACCATCTTGATGATGCCCGCGACACCCGCGGCGGCCTGCGTGTGACCGAGGTTGGACTTCACCGACCCGAGCAGCAGGGGCTGTTCGGGCGTGTGCTCCTGCCCGTAGGTGGCCAGCAGGGCCTGCGCCTCGATGGGGTCGCCGAGGGTGGTACCGGTGCCGTGGGCCTCGACGACGTCGATCTGGCCGGCGGACAGGCGGGCGCCGGCGAGGGCGGCGCGGATCACGCGCTGCTGGGAGGGGCCGTTGGGCGCGGTCAGGCCGCTGCTGGCGCCGTCCTGGTTGACGGCCGAGCCCCGCACGACCGCGAGGACCGGGTGGCCGTTGCGGCGGGCGTCCGACAGCCGCTCCAGCAGGAGCATGCCGGCGCCCTCGCCCCAGCCGGTGCCGTCGGCGGCGGCCGCGAAGGACTTGCAGCGGCCGTCGCCGGCCAGTCCGCGCTGGCGGCTGAACTCGGTGAAGGTGCCGGGCGTCGACATCACCGTGACGCCTCCCGCCAGCGCGAGCGTGCACTCGCCGCCGCGCAGCGCCTGGGCCGCGAGGTGGAGGGCGACCAGCGAGGAGGAGCACGCGGTGTCGACGGTGACGGCCGGGCCCTCCAGGCCGAGGGTGTAGGCGACGCGGCCGGAGGCGATGCTGCCGGAGCTGCCGTTGCCGAGGAAGCCCTCGATCTCCTCGGGGACGCTGAACAGCCGGGCGGCGTAGTCGTGGTACATGAGCCCGGCGAAGACGCCGGTGCGGCTGCCGCGCAGCGCGGCGGGGTCGATCCCGGCCCGTTCGAGGGCCTCCCACGAGATCTCCAGCAGCAGCCGCTGCTGCGGGTCCATGGCCAGGGCCTCGCGCGGCGAGATGCCGAAGAAGCCGGGGTCGAAGTCGGCGGCGTCGTGGAGGAAGCCGCCGACCTTCTCGTAGGCGTCGATCCCGCTGTCGGGGTCGGGGTCGAAGAGGACGTCGGTGTCCCAGCCGCGGTCGGTGGGGTACGGGGAGACCGCGTCGCCGCCCCGGGCGACGAGCTCCCACAACTGCTCGGGGGTGGCGACACCGCCGGGGTAGCGGCAGCCCATCGCCACGATGGCGATGGGCTCCTGGTCCTTCTCCTCCATCTCGCGCAGCCGCCGTCGGGCCTCGCGGAGGTCGGTCGTCGCCCGCTTGAGGTAATCGAGGTACTTCTCCTCGTTCACCATGTACGCCATCCCCGGGATCGAAGTCGGAAGGCTCGCGCGGAGCCGGTGGATCGGAGGCCGCGGGCCGGGCCGCGGGACTGACCGCGGGCCGGGTCGAGGGCCGGGCCTCGGGCCGAGCCGTTGGCCGGGACTTGGGCCAAGCCGCGGGCCGGGCCGGGTCGGGTCGGGGAGCCGGCCGGCCCGGGGCCGTTCAGGACAGCCCCAGTTCGTCGTCGAGGAGGTCGAAGATCTCCTCGGCGGTCGCGGACTGGATCTGCCGCTCCTCGGCGGCGCTGTCCTGCGCACCGTGCGTTCCGTTCCACTGCGCGAGCAGGTCCCGCAGCCGGGACGTGATGCCGGCGCGTTCGACGTCGTCGGGGCCGACCGCCGCGAGGACCGCCTCGAGCCGGTCGAGTTCCGCGTGGACGGTCGGGCGTGCCTGGTCGCCCTGGCCGAGCCGGTCTCCGAGGTAGCGGGCGAGGGCGGTGGGCGACGGGTAGTCGAAGATGAGGGTGACCGGGAGCCGCAGTCCCGAGTGCGCGGTGAGCCGGTTGCGCAGGTCGACCGCCGTGAGGGAGTCGAAGCCCAGGTCGAGGAAGCCGCGGGAGGCGTCCACGTCGTCCGCCCCGCCGTGGCCGAGGACCGCGGCGACCTGGGTGCGGACCAGGTCCGTGAGCAGGCGGTCGCGGTCGCCGGCCGGGAGTCCGGCCAGGCGTGCCTCCAGCGAGCCCGTGGCGTCGGCGCCGGGGCGCGTCACGCCGTGGGCGCCGGTGTCGGCGGCGCGGCGGGCCGGGACGCGGACCAGGGAGCGCAGCAGCGGCGGCAGCGTGCCGTCGGCGGCCTGGGCGCGCAGCGCGGCCGGGTCGACGCGCATGGGGACGAGGACGGCGTCGTCGAGGGTGGTGGCGGTGTCGAAGAGGGCCAGTCCCTCGTCGGGTGCGAGGCCGAGGACTCCGGAGCGGGCCATCCTGCCGAGGTCCGTCTCGTCGAGGGCACCGGCCATGCCGCCCTCGGTGGCCCACAGGCCCCAGGCGAGGGAAGTGGCGGGCAGTCCGCGGGCGCGGCGGTGCTGGGCGAGGGCGTCGAGGAAGGCGTTGGCGGCGGCGTAGTTGCCCTGGCCGGGCGCGCCGAAGGAGCCGGCGACGGAGGAGAACAGGACGAAGGCGGTGACCGCGCCGCCTTCGGTGAGTTCGTGGAGGTTCCAGGCGGCGTCGGCCTTGGGGCGCAGGACGGTGTCGAGGCGCTGCGGGGTGAGGGAGTCGATGATGCCGTCGTCGAGGACACCGGCGGTGTGGACGACGGCGGTCAGCGGACGCCCGGCGGGGACGGCCGCCAGGACCGCCGCCAGCGCCTCACGGTCGGCGGCGTCGCACGCCGCCCACGTCACCGAAGCGCCCGACGCGACGATGTCGGCGGTCAGTTCGGCGGCACCGGGCGCGTCGGCGCCGCGCCGGCTGAGCAGCAGCAGGTGCCGTACGCCGCGCTCCGCCACCAGGTGACGGGCCAGCAGGCCGCCCAGGGTGCCGGTGGCGCCGGTGACCAGCACCGTCCCGTCGGTGTCGAAGGCGGGGACGCCGGTCTCGGCGCCGTCTCGCGCGACGCGCCGCAGCCGGAAGGCGTGGGCCTCGCCCGCCCGCAGGGCGAACTGGGGTTCGTCGGTGGCGAGCGCCGCGGGCAGGGCCGCCAGGGACGCGTCGGTGCCGTCGGTGTCGACGAGCACGAAACGCCCGGGGTTCTCGGACTGCGCCGAGCGCACCAGCCCCCAGACCGGGGTGTGGGCGAGGTCGGTGACGTGCTCGCCCTCGGCGGCCGCGACGGCTCCACGGGTGACGAGGACGAGCCGTGCGTCGTCCAGCCGCTCCTCGGCGAGCCAGTCCTTGACCAGGGCGAGGGCGTGGTGGGCGGCGGTCCGTGCGTCCGTCGCGGGCCCGCGGTCGTCCGCGGACGGCAGCGGTACGAGGACGACGTCCGGTGCCGGGGCGCCCGCCGCGAGCGCGGCGCGCAGCGCGGGGAGTCCGGGGTGGGTCTCCAGGGACTCGCCGCCGACGCGCAGGGCAGTGGCGTCCTCGCCGAGTACGGTCCAGCGCTCGCCCGCGGGGACCGCGGCGGCCGGCAGGGGCAGCCTGGTCCATTCGACGGCGAACAGGGACTCGTGGTGGGCGGCCCGGTCGTCGCCGATCTGCCCGGCGGTGACGGGCCGCAGGACGAGGGACTCCACCGAGGCGACGGGTGCGCCCGCGGCGTCCGCCAGTTCCAGGGCCACTCCCCCGGACCCGGCGGGGGTCAGCCGGACGCGGATCGTGGCGGCGCCGACGGCGTGCAGCCGGACGCCGGTCCAGGCGAACGGCAGCCGGGCGCCCTCGGCGGCGCCGTCGGCGGGCTCGCGCAGGCCGATGGCGTGCAGGGCGGCGTCGAGCAGGGCGGGGTGGATGCCGTAGGCGGGGGCGTCGGTGGTGTGCTCCTCGGCGAGGGCGATCTCGGCGAACGTCTCGTCGCCGCGCCGCCACGCGGAGCGCAGGCCCTGGAACGCCGGTCCGTAGCCGAGTCCGGCGGCCGCGGCGGCCGGGTAGAACTCCTCGGTGGGGACGGGTTCCGCGCCGGGCGGCGGCCACGCGGCCAGGTCGGACGAGGCCGTGGCAGCAGTGGTGGGCGCGAGGATTCCTGCGGCGTGCCGGGTCCACGGCGTGTCGGCGGGGGCGTCGGCGCGCCGTGCGTGCAGCGTCAGGCTCCGGCGGCCCGCCTCGTCGGGAGCCTCCACCGCCACCTGGAGCTGGACGGCGCCCTGCTCGGGGAGGATCAGCGGGGCCTCGACGGTGAGTTCCTCCAGCGTGTCGCAGCCGCACTCGGTACCGGCGCGCAGGGCGAGTTCCACGAAGGCCGAGCCGGGCAGCAGCACGGTGTCCATGACCGTGTGCTCGGCCAGCCAGGGGTGCGTGGACAGGGCCAGACGTCCGGTCAGGACGAGCCCGTCGGACGCCGGGAGCGCGACGGCGGCACCCAGCAGCGGGTGGTCGGCGGTGTCGAGTCCCGCGGCCAGGACGTCCTCGACGCCGAGGCCCACGTCGAGCCAGTAGCGCTTGCGCTGGAAGGCGTAGGTGGGCAGGTCGACGCGCCGGGCGCCGGTTCCCGCGAAGTACGCCGCCCAGTCGACGGCGGCTCCGTGGACGTGGGCGCTGGCGAGGGCCGTGATGAGGGTCTCGGCCTCGGACCGGTCGCGGCGCAGGACGGGGGCGAAGACCGCCTCGCCGCTCGCGTCGTCCTCGTCGCCGGTGACGCATTCCTGGGCCATCGCGGACAGCACGCCGTCGGGGCCCAGTTCGAGGTACGTGGTGACGCCGGCCGCTTCCAGGGCGCGGATTCCGTCAAGGAAGCGGACGGCCTCGCGGACGTGCCGGACCCAGAAGTCCGCGGAGCCCATCTCGTCGGTGACGACGGCCCCGGTCAGGTGGGAGACCACGGGGATGCGCGGGGCCTCGTAGACCAGGCCCTCGGCGACCTTGCGGAACTCGGCCAGCATGCCGTCCATGTGCGGGGAGTGGAAGGCGTGGCTGACGGTCAGGCGGGTGGACTTGCGGTCCGGGAAGCGCTCGACGACCGCCGTGGCCGCGTCCTCGTCGCCGGCGACGACCACCGAGCGGGGGCCGTTGACCGCGGCGATGCTCACCCGGTCGTCCAGCAGCGGCAGGACCTCCTCCTCCGGGGCCTGCACCGCGATCATCACGCCGCCGGCGGGGAGCGCCTGCATCAACCGGGCGCGTGCGGCGACCAGTTCGGCGGCGTCCTGGAGCGACAGGACGCCCGCGACGTGGGCGGCGACGATCTCGCCGACGGAGTGTCCGCTGACGAAGTCGGGGGTCAGGCCGAGCGCTGCGACGAGCCGAAACAGGGCCACCTCGACGGCGAAGAGCGCGGGCTGCGTGAACTGCGTCCGGTCGAGGAGCTGCGCGTCCTGTCCGAACAGCACGTCCTTCAGCGGTACGTCGAGGTGCCGGTCGAGTTCGGCGCAGACCTCGTCGAGCGCGGCGGCGAACACCGGGTGCGAGGCGTACAGTTCGCGGCCCATGCCGGGTCGCTGGCTGCCCTGGCCGGTGAAGAGGAAGGCCGTGCCGCCGGTGCGGGCGGTGCCGCGCAGCAGTCCGGCGGTGTCCTCGCCACGGGCGAGGGCGTCCAGGCCGCGCAGGATGCCGTCGCGGTCAGCGGCGACGAGCGCGGCGCGCTGTTCGAGCGCGGAGCGGGTCGTGGCCAGGGAGAGGGCGATGTCGGTGGTGCCCGGGGCGGTGTCGTCGCTCAGCTGCGTGTGCAGGCGGCGGGCCTGGGCGCGCAGCGCCTCCTCGCCGCGTGCCGACACGACCACCGGGACGAGGCTCGGCGCGGCCTCCGTCTCGGGCGCGGATGCGGCGGCGGGGGCGGGTTCGGGGGCCTGCTCGATGATGGCGTGGGCGTTGGTGCCGCTGATGCCGAAGGAGGAGACCCCGGCCCGGCGCGGGCGGCCGGTCTCGGGCCAGGCCACCTGCTCGGTGAGCAGGGACACCGCGCCCGACGACCAGTCGACGTGCGGGGTGGGCTCGTCGACGTGGAGGGTCTTCGGCACGACGCCGTGCCGCATCGCCATGACCATCTTGATGACGCCCGCGACGCCGGCGGCGGCCTGGGTGTGGCCGAGGTTGGACTTCACGGACCCGAGCAGCAGCGGGCGGTCGCCGGTGTGCTCCTGCCCGTAGGTGGCGAGCAGGGCCTGCGCCTCGATGGGGTCGCCGAGCGTGGTGCCGGTCCCGTGGGCCTCGACGACGTCGACGTCCTTCGCGGCGACTCCGGCGCCGGCGAGGGCGGCGCGGATGACGCGCTGCTGGGAGGGGCCGTTGGGCGCGGTGAGGCCGTTGCTGGCGCCGTCCTGGTTGACGGCGGAGCCGCGCACGACCGCGAGGACCGGGTGGCCGTTGCGGCGGGCGTCGGAGAGGCGTTCCAGCAGCAGCATGCCGGCGCCCTCGCTCCAGCCGGTGCCGTCGGCGGCGGCCGCGAACGACTTGCAGCGGCCGTCTGCGGCAAGACCGCGCTGGCGGCTGAACTCGATGAAGGTGCCCGGGGTGAACATCACCGTCACGCCGCCGGCCAGGGCCAGCGAGCACTCGCCGCGCCGCAGGGCCTGCGCGGCCAGGTGGAGGGCGACCAGCGAGGAGGAGCACGCGGTGTCGACGGTGACCGCGGGACCCTCCAGGCCGAAGGTGTAGGCGACGCGCCCGGAGACGACGCTGCTGGAGCTGCCGGTGCCGAGGTAGCCCTCGACCACGTCGGGCACGGCGTGCAGGCGCGCGCCGTAGTCGTGGTACATCACGCCGGCGAAGACGCCGGTGCTGCTGCCCCGTACGGAGGACGGCGCGATGCCGGCCCGCTCGAAGGCCTCCCAGGTGGTCTCCAGGAGCAGGCGCTGCTGCGGGTCCATGGCCAGCGCCTCGCGCGGCGAGATGCCGAAGAAGTGGGCGTCGAAGTCGGCGGCGTCGTGGAGGAAGCCGCCCGCGCGGGCGTAGCTGGTGCCCCGGCTCTCGGGGTCGGGGTCGTACAGGGCCTCGGTGTCCCAGCCGCGGTTGCGCGGCAGGGGTGTGATGCCGTCCGCGCCGGCCGTCAGCAGCTCCCACAGGTCCTCGGGGCTGCGGACGCCTCCGGGGTAGCGGCAGCTCATCGCCACGACGGCGATCGGCTCGTCGTCGGCGGCCACGGGTGCCGGGGTGGTTCCGCCGGACGCCGCGGCGGTGTCGCCGGTCAGTTCGGCGCGCAGGTGGCGGGCGAGGACGGTGGGGTCGGGGTAGTCGAAGATCAGCGTCGCGGGCAGGCGCAGCGCGGTCGCGGCGGCCAGCCGGTTGCGCAGCTCGACGGCGGTCAGCGAGTCGAAGCCGAGTTCCTTGAAGGCGCGGCCGGGCTCGACGGACGCCGCTCCCGTGTGCCCGAGCGTCGCGGCGACCTCGGTACGGACCAGGTCGAGCACGGCGCGGTCCCGCTCGGCCGCGGGGAGCGCGGCGAGCCGGGCCCGCAGTTCGGTCTGGGCCGCCCCGGTGGCGGCGGAGGCGTCGACGGTACGCCGGGCCACGCCGCGCACGAGGCCGCGCAGCAGCGGGGCGAGGGTTCCGGCCGTCGCCAGGGAGCGCAGCGCCCCGGCGTCGACGCGCATGAGGGCGAGGGACGCCTCGGGCAGGGTGAGCGCGGTGTCGAAGAGCTCCAGGCCGTCGGCGGCCGTCAGCGGCGGCAGCCCGGCGCGGCGCATGCGGTTGACGTCGGTGGCGTCGAGGGCCCCGGCCATGCCGTCGGCGACGTCCCACAGGCCCCAGGCCGTCGCGGTCGCGGGCAGCCCGCGGGCCCGGCGGTGCTCGGCGAGGGCGTCGAGGAAGGCGTTGGCGGCGGCGTAGTTGGCCTGTCCCGGGCCGCCGAACAGCCCGGAGGTGGACGAGAACAGCACGAACGCGGTGAGGTCCGCGTCCTGGGTGAGCTCGTGCAGGTGGAGGGCGGCGTCGACCTTGGGGTGCAGGACGGCGGAGAGCCGCTGCGGGGTCAGCGAGGAGACGACGCCGTCGTCCAGGACGCCGGCGGTGTGCACGACGCCGGTCAGTGGGTGTTCGGCGGGAATGGCGGCCAGGACGGCAGCGAGGGCGTCCCGGTCGGCGACGTCGCACGCGGCCCAGGTCGCCTCGGCGCCGGAGGCGGCGAGGTCCGCGACGAGCGCGGCGGCGCCGGGCGCCTCGGCGCCGCGCCTGCC